>JADGOU010000191.1 GCA_017882835.1 Frankiaceae bacterium
GACGTAAAGCGAGGACGCATGTTCAACAGTGCCGACGAGGTCCTGGGCTACATCCGCGACAACGGAGTCCAGTTCGTCGACGTCCGGTTCTGCGACCTGCCCGGGGTCATGCAGCACTTCACCTTCCCGGCGGAGAACTTCGCCGAGTCGGTGTTCACCGACGGGCTGATGTTCGACGGGTCGTCGATCCGCGGGTTCCAGGCGATCCATGAGTCGGACATGCTGCTGCTGCCCGACCCGACCACCGCGGTCATGGACCCGTTCCGCCAGCACCCCACACTGAACCTGACGTTTTTCATCCACGACCCGCTCACCGGCGAGACCTACAGTCGCGACCCGCGCAACATCGCCCGTAAGGCGGAGGCCTACCTCAAGGGCACCGGCATCGCGGACACGAGCTACTTCGGCCCGGAGGCCGAGTTCTATATCTTCGACGACATCCGCTACGACACCACGCCGCACTCGTCGTACTACTACATCGACTCCGTCGAGGCGGCCTGGAACACCGGCAAAGAGGGCCCCGGCGGCGCGCCGAACCTGGGCTACAAGCCGCGCTACAAGGGCGGCTACTTCCCGGTCTCGCCGACCGACCACTTCACCGACCTGCGTTCGGAGATGGTGCGCAAGCTGCTCGAGTCCGGCATCGACGTCGAGATGCAGCACCACGAGGTCGGCACCGCCGGCCAGGCCGAGATCAACATCCGGTTCGGCACGCTGCTCAAGACGGCCGACAACCTGATGCTGTTCAAGTACATCGTGAAGAACGTCGCCCGGGAGAACGGGCGCACGGTGACCTTTATGCCCAAGCCGATCTTCCAGGACAACGGCTCGGGCATGCACTGCCACCAGTCGCTGTGGAAGGGCGGCGCGCCGCTGTTCTACGACGAGATCGGCTACGCCGGGCTCTCCGACATTGCCCGGCACTACATCGGCGGCCTGCTCAAGCACGCCCACGCGCTGCTCGCCTGGACCAACCCGACGACGAACTCCTTCCGCCGGCTGGTGCCCGGCTACGAGGCACCGGTCAACCTGGTCTACTCCCAGCGCAACCGCTCGGCCTGCTGCCGGATCCCGATCACCGGCAACAACCCGAAGGCCAAGCGGGTGGAGTTCCGGGTGCCGGACCCGTCGTCCAACCCCTACCTCGCCTTTGCCGCCATGCTGATGGCCGGCATCGACGGCATCCGCAACAAGATCGAGCCGCCGGAGCCGCTGGACAAGGACCTCTACGAGCTTCCCCCGGACGAGCTGGCCTCGGTGCCGCAGGTGCCGGGATCGCTGGAGGCGGTGCTCGACGCGCTGGAGGAGGACAACGACTTCCTGCTCGAAGGCGGCGTCTTCACCCCGGACGTGATCGAGACCTGGGTGGACTACAAGCGAACCAACGAGGTGGACGCGGTCCGGCTGCGCCCGCACCCGTACGAGTTCAATATGTACTACGACATCTGACCCTCGCTAGGCCGCTGACCTGCGGAAACGCTTTCAGAAAGATCGCTCAGTCCGCACAGTGCACGAGCCGCGAACACTGCCCGACAGCGGCTCATGTGGACTCGTCGAGTCCGGCCACAGGTGGCTGTAGGTCACCAGCGTGGTGTGGGCGAAGCGTGCCGTAGCCGCTCCTGGACGATCTCCGCGTGTGAACCGCTGGCGATCAACAGGCTGGCGAAGTGGTGCCGGAGATCGTGATACCGGAAGCCTTCCGGTAGTCCCGGCACCGTGCCGATGGCCCACGGCGAAGTCGGCCGGCCGATTGCGTCGGTGACGATGGTCTGCCCGCTGCCCCGCGCCACGGCCGCCGACAGCACCAAGGTCAACGGGCCTGGGATCAGTACCGGAGTCCGGGGGGCGTCGGATTTCAACGGGTCGGCGGGTCGGCCGGGTACTGGGTCACTGGCGTGACTATGCCGCGCAAGAAGTCCACATCACCTGGCCGCAGGGCTGCCGCCTCAGCGACCCGCAGTCCGACGTAGGCACCCAGCAGGATCGCCGGGCTGTACGTGCTCTGGCATCGCATCCTGGATGATCCCGACCGGGTCGCCGGCGACCAACGGCCGCCTTGATCTCCGTCAGTCGAGGGCAGTCGGTATTCGTGCTTCCGGCGTCGAGTCACCGCCGAGGTGCAGCGGATCGGGCTGATCCCGGTGCATTGGGCGGGCGGAAACCGGCGGCCCGGGCCCGGGCGATGGCGGCAAGCTGGCTGGTGGCGTCCAGCTTCACCAGAACGGCGCGGATCTGGGTACGGATCGTAGCCATGGACACGAACTCCTCGGCGGCGATCTCCCCGGCGGTGTGTCCGGCCATCAGCCGACCCAGCACATAGGCCTCCCGCGGGGAGAGCCGCTCCAGTGCAGCCGCCTGTTGTCGCAGCAGGTGACGGTGGTTGCGCAGCTCATCGACCACCTCCTGTCGATCCGCTGCAGCGAGCTGAGCCCCCATTGCCGCGGCGCGCACGCTGGCCACCAGCTCGGCGAAGGGGGCTGACTTGTGCACCCAGCCGACCGCCCCGGCCTCCACGGCCGCGACCAACGCCATTCGCTCGCCGGTGCCTGAGACCACCAGCACCCGCGCTCCGGCCGCCCGCAGCGGCTCGATCAGCGCCAGTCCGGTTGGGCCGGTGCCCAGGTCGAGGTCGAGCAAGACCAGGGTTGGGCCGCGCCGGCGGACCTCCTCCACTAGCCGGTCCCGACGGGTGCTCGCGGCCACGCTGGCTGCCAGCCCGCGGCCGCGCAGGGCGATCGCCGCGCTCTGCGCCAGCAGTGGGTGGTCGTCGACGATGAGCACGGGCAAGGTTCGCGAACTTGGCCCGGGTGGCGCGGCGGTCGGCGACGCCTCGGACGAGCTCATCGTCGTCCCTCAACAACATTCGCTCGGCCGGTGTCCGTACCGACAAGGTCCGCGCCCGGGCTGCGGTGCGCGGGAAGCTCCAGGTCCGGGCCGGCCGCAGCCGGCAGATCCAGCAGGAAGCGCGCGCCCGGTGCATTGGCCAGCGCGGCCAGTCGGCCCCCCTCGGCGCGGAGTAACTCGGCGGACACGTACAGGCCAAGCCCGCTGCCCGGCCGGCTGGCGGCCTCGGGTGCCCGCCACCCGCGGGCGAAGACCGCGCTACGGGCACCGGGAGGCAAGCCCGGGCCGTCGTCGGTGACGATGACGTGGACTCGCTTCGTGGGGCCATCGGCCGGTCGCGCTTGGACCCGCACGGTGGCACCGGGGGCATGCACGCCAGCGTTCACCATCAAGTCGACGACCACTTCGGCGAGCGTGCCCGGATGGCCGCGGACCCGAAGTCCAGGCGCCACGTCGAGCTCCACCGACCGCCCGGCCGCCCGTTCGGTGCGCACCAAAGCTTCGAGGACCGCAGACACGTCGTACGCCGTGGGCTCGCGCCGGCTGGCGGCGGGCGTGACCAGCTGTTGGAGCCGGCGAATCTCTTGCCCGAGTGCCTGGCTGAGCGCGCTGGCCTCCGCGTCGCTGAGCTGGTCGCGGTGTCGCTCCAGGGTGACGGTGGCGCCCTCGATGCTGATCAGCGCCGACCGCAGCTCGTGCGCGCGCTCCTCGCTGGCAGCCGCGAGGCCGCGAGCGCGGTCCTCGGCGGCGGTCCACCGGTCGCGCAGCACCTCGGTTCGCCAGCCGCGCATGCGCAACGCCAGCTGAAGCTCGGGCAGGGTGGCCAGCAAGACGGCGGTCAGGCCGACGACCACTACCGCGTCTGTACCGGAGGCGGACCCGCCCGCGTCCGGCGTAGGGGCCGTGACGGTCTGCACGAGGGTGGCCAGGCCGACTAGGGCGAAGCCGATGCCGGTGCGGGTTAGCAGGCCCCGGTCGCGCCGCCACCCGAGCACGACGGTGGCCGCCGCCAGCGTTGTTGCCCCGCCAGCGACGACCACCGCGCCGACGGTCAAGGCGAAGGAATCGAGCCGGACTGCCGCCACGCGGGACGCGAGCACCGCGACCGTGCCGAGGCCGAGCAGCGTCGCCACGCCGATCCCGTAGTCGCGCAGGAAGTCGAGGCCGCCGTCCACCTGCGGGGCGATCAGCGTGCGGCCCAGGGTGCCGAGCAGAACCAGGGCGCCGGCAACTTCGACGGCGGGCCGCTGCCAACCCGGCGCCCACGCCGGCAGCACCAGCGTGCTGGGCACCACCACGGTCCCGTAGATCAGTACCCCGACCCCGACCCGAGCGATCGCGGCGTCGCCGACCAGCTGCCAGGTGACCCAGCACAGCTCGGCCGCGGCGACGGCCAGCAACACCGAGGTAGCGCTGAGCAGCAGCCGGGGGACGGACCCGGTTATCGACCCGGCTGGGGACGCGGTCGCCGGCAGCGGAGTCCGCAGCAACCGGGCCGCCAGCAGCGCGACGGTGACCCAGCCCGCCGCTTCCGCGGTCAGGCGGACGGGCGTGGGAGCCCGTGGTGGTCGACCAGCTCGTCGGTCCGGACCCCGGTAGGCCCCGCTATTGTGCGCTGCTGCGCCGCCGCTCAACTCGGCTCTCGCCTGAGGGCTTTGCGGCGCTTCGGTCACGGTGGGTAAGTGTACCGGTCAAGTCCGTCACTTATCGTGCTCATTCCGGTTTGGGTCCCCAGGCCATCGGCGGTCGCCGGTCGCCGGGTCGCGCTCGCCGGGTCGGAGACCCCGGGCGCCGGGATCATCGGCCGCGCCACCCACCACCGGGCCGGTCACGCCGCCGCCGACGACACCCTCGACAGCGTCCACGACGACGCTCACGACAGCGCCCACGACGGCACCCCCGACGACGCCGCCGACAGCGATTCCCACCGTGACCGCGATCGTCGTCGGATCCACAGCGGCCGCCTCGGCCGCCCCCAGGCCGAGCCCCACCGTGCCCGCGGCCACCGATGCCGCCGTGGTGGCGAGGCGCCCCAGTCCCGGGACGACGGTGCGGCGCACGAACCCCCCTCTGGCCGGTGGGCGGTGACGTCGTTCACCACCGGGGCCACCGTGGCCGCCGTCCCCGAGGTGACGCGTCCCCATTGCTGATGAACCGCCGTACCCGATGAACCGCCGTACCCGATGAACCGCCGTACCCGATGGACCGCCGTACGCGATGGACCGCCGTATCGGACGAACGGCCGATACGTGGCTTCGCCGGCCATTTCGTCAGATTTGGCGAAGAGGCGAAGCCCGCCGCGCCCGGACAGTCGCAGGAGTGGTGCCAGCTGGCCCCGCCGGCACCACGGTGCCTGAGCACCCCAGGGGTGAGGGTTGCATGCGCAGATCAAGGCAGCACCGGCTGGCGCGTCACCGACCGCGGTGGGTGCCGCTGCTAGACGATCACGAGAGCATCACGTTAGCTAAGGTTGCCATGACGGCAGCCCTGGGTATTGCCTTCGCTGCCTTGCCAGCAGTCGGGGCGGGTGCTGCTGCAAAGGTACCCTTGCGCGCTGGAGACTCGTCAGCCACAAACAAGACGTCTCCAGCAGATACGGCAATCGTCGCGGCTACCGGGGCAGGTGTCGCTACGGCAGCACCCGCCCCGAGACCTGCCGGTGAATCGTCGGCTACGTCCCAGACATCACCGGCCGACCGAGCCGCCACTCTGTTGCGGCAGCAGCAGGCCCTGGCCACGCCCAAGGCCCAGTCGGCCACACCGCAGGCCCAGTCAGCAGCGGTAAGCCCTGCCGTCGTCACCATCGGTTTCGACGACGGCCGCGAGACCCAAGCCAACGCTGGGGCGATCTTGGCGAACTACGGGTTTGCCGGCACGTTCTACCTGATCAGCGGCGGTGGCGGCTCAACCTTCGGGCTCGACAATCCTGGGTTTCTGACCCAGGCCCAGGCGCACACCCTGGCGTCGGAGGGTCACGAGATCGGCGGCCACACACGGAGTCATCCTCAGTTGACCACTCTGGCCACGGCTGGGCAGACGACGGAGATCTGTGGGGGGCGGCAAGACCTGATCAACGACGGGCTAGGGACGCCGGTATCCTTCGCCTATCCCTACGG
>JADGOU010000192.1 GCA_017882835.1 Frankiaceae bacterium
GGTGACCACGCCAACGCTCTACGTGTGGAGCACCGGCGACCCTGCGCTGGGCCGGGTTGCGGCCGAGGCCACCGCGGCCCACGTCGCCGCGCCGTACCGATTCGAGACCTTCGACGGGGTGGGCCACTGGGTACCGGAGGAGGCACCCAACCGCCTGGCCGCCGTGCTGCTCGACCACCTGGCGGCCACCCGGTGACGGCCCCCGCGCGCCGCAACGAGTCTGAAGTCGGCTGCCGTGTAGCCTCAACCGCCAGTGAAACACCTCGTTCCGACAGATCGACCGGGGAGTCGGACATGGCACCGGAGCTGCAGACGGCCGACGACCTGCGCGGGCAGCCCCTCCCGGTGAGGGCCCGTCCGACGGCACCCGGCGCCGGGACAGCCCGGCCGGTCCGCCGCGGCGCGCCGGCTGTCCGGTTGTGGCAGGGACTGCTCCGGCAGGCGCGACCCAAGCAGTGGGCGAAGAACGTACTGGTCGTCGCCGCCCCGGGGGCGGCCGGCGTGCTCACCCACCGCAGCGAGCTGGGCCTGACCGCGCTGGCCTTCGTGGCCTTCTGCCTCACGGCCAGCGGCGTGTACTACCTCAACGACGCGCGCGACATCGAGTCCGACCGGCTGCACCCGAAGAAGCGACACCGACCGATGGCGGCCGGTGTCGTGCCGCTGCGGCTCGGCATCGCGGTCGGCCTGGGGCTGCTCGCGGCCGGCGGTGGCGTGGCGACCCTCGTCGGCGCCCGGTTCGTACTGGTGCTGGTGGCTTACGTCGTCATCACCACGGCGTACACGCTGTGGCTTAAGCACGTCGCCGTCGTCGACATGGCGGTGGTGGCTGCCGGCTTCGTGGTCCGGGCGGTCGCGGGCGGGGTGGCCACCGGCGTACCACTGTCGGAGTGGTTCGTCATCGTGGCGTCGTTCGGCTCGCTGTTCATGGTGGCCGGCAAGCGGCACGGCGAGCACCTGCACATCGGCGCGGCCCGCGGTGACGTGCGCTCGACACTGAGCGTCTACTCCGACACCTACCTGCGGTACGTCTGGATGATTGCCTCCGGGGTCACCATCACGGCGTACTGCCTGTGGGCGTTCGAGCGGTCCAACACCCACTCGGCGTCGGTCTGGTACCAACTGTCGATCGTTCCGTTCACCCTTGCCCTGCTGCGCTACGCGCTGCTGCTGGACAGCGGCGAGGGCAGTGCCCCGGAGGACCTCGTGCTGCACGACCGCACGATGCAGGTGCTCGGCGTGCTGTGGATGGCCGTATTCGCCGGTGGTGTCTACCTTGGCCGCTGAACTGGCTGCTGATCTTGGCTGCTGATCTTGGCCGCTGAACTGGCTGCTGATCCTCCCGGGCGGCGGGCGCTGCTGACCGGGTGGGGGCTCACCGCACCGACCGCCGCGACAGTGGTCGAGGTCGCCTCCCCCGCCCAGATCGCCGCCGCGATGAAGGCGGCCGGCCCCCGCGGTCTGCTGGCCCGCGGTCTGGGCCGCAGCTACGGCGACTCCGCGCAGAACGCCGGCGGCACGGTGCTGGACATGACGGCGTACGACGGGATCAAGGCGATCGACGTCGACGCCGGGACCGTGACCGTCCAAGCCGGGGTCAGCCTCGACCGACTGATGCGGGTGCTGCTGCCGCTGGGCTGGTTCGTGCCGGTGACACCGGGGACCCGCTACGTCACCGTCGGCGGCGCGATCGCCAACGACATCCACGGCAAGAACCACCACGTCGACGGGGGCTTCGCCGAGCACGTGCTGGCCATGCGGCTGCTGACCCCGGCCGGTGACGACCTGGTGCTCAGCCCGGACGGGACGCCTGAGGTCTTCTGGGCGACCGCTGGCGGCCTGGGGCTGACCGGGGTGATCATCGAGGCCACCCTGCGGCTGATCCCGGTGCAGACCAGCTACCTGCGGGTGGACACCGAGCGGGCCAGCGACCTCGACGACGTGATGGCCCGGATGGCCACCGGGGACGACGCCTACCGCTACTCCGTGGCCTGGATCGACCTGCTGGCCCGCGGCGGCGCGATGGGGCGCTCGGTGCTGACCCGCGGCGACCATGCCCGCCGCGACGAGCTGCCGAAGCGCCGGGCGCGTGCACCGCTGGCCTTCGCCCCGAACCCGCGGCTGGCCGCCCCGCCGTGGGTGCCCGCCGGCCTGTTGCGCCGCCAGAGCGTGGCGGCGTTCAACGAGCTGTGGTTTCGCAAGGCGCCCCAGAACCAGCGCGGCGCCATCCACACCGTGGCCAGTTTCTTCCACCCGCTCGACGGCGTTCGGGACTGGAACCGGATCTACGGCCGGCCAGGCTTCCTGCAATACCAGTACGTCGTGCCGACCGGCCAGGAAGAGGCGGTGCGGGAGAGCGTACGGCGGCTGTCGGCGGCGCGCAGCCCGGCTTTCCTCGCCGTCCTGAAACGGTTCGGCGCCCAGCGCGGCTACCTGTCCTTCCCGCTGCCAGGCTGGACGCTGGCGCTCGACGTACCGACCCCGACGCCCGGGCTGGCGAAGCTGCTCGACGACCTGGACGAGCTGGTGGTGGCGGCCGGCGGCCGGGTCTACCTGGCCAAGGACTCCCGGCTGCGGCCGGAACTGCTGCCGGCGATGTACCCGAAGCTGGCGCAGTGGCGGGCGGTGCGTGACCGCCTGGACCCCGAGCGCGTGCTGCGCTCGGACCTCGCCCGCCGCCTCGGCCTGCTCGACCCCGCCGATGCGGTAACCGGAGGTTGACGGTGCAGAACGCGCTCGGCGCCGGGCAGTCCGTCCTCGTCCTCGGCGGCGGCAGCGACATCGGGCTGGCGACGGTACGGCGGCTGGTCGCCGACCGGACGCGGACCGTCGTGCTGGCCGCCCGAAGCCCGCAGCGGCTGGCCGGGGTCGCGGCGGAGCTGCGGCCGGCCGGGGCCACCACCGTCGAGCTGGTCGACTGGGACGCCGACGACACCGACACCTCGGTCCAGGTCATCGACGCAGTCTTCGACACCTACGGCGACATCGACCTCGTGTTGGTCACGGCCGGGGTGCTCGGCGACGAGTCGGTGACCCAGCGGGTGCCGGCCGAGGCCGTCAAGGTGCTGCACACCAACTTCGTGGCGGCCGCGGCGGCGATCCTGGCGACGGTCAACCGGATGCGGGCGCAAGGCCACGGCACCGTGGTGGTGCTGTCCTCGGTCGCCGGCGAGCGGGTCCGGGCGGACAACCTCGTCTACGGGTCGTCGAAAGCCGGCCTCGACGGGTTCTGCCAGGGCCTGGCGGACTCCCTCGTCGGGACCGGCGTGCGGGTGCTGGTCGTGCGGCCCGGCTTTGTCACGACGTCGATGACCGCGCACCTGCAGCCGCGGCCGATGGCCACCACGGCCGACGCGGTGGCCGCCGCGATCGTGGCCGGGATCGGCGGCAACGCGCCCACGGTGTGGGTGCCGGGCAAGCTGCGGCCGGTGATGGCCGCCATGCGCCACCTGCCGCGGCCGGTGTTTCGTCGGCTCAAGGCCTGAGGTGCCGGCGGAGTCACCGGCGGCGGAGGCGCCAACGGTAAAGTCACCGGCGGCGGGTTCGCCGCGGCGTACCGTCGCCGCGTTCGACTTCGACGGCACGCTCACCCGACGCGACACCCTGCTGCCGTTCCTGGTCCAGTTGTGCGGCCCCAGTCGGGTGGCCTGGGCGCTGGCCCGCGAAGCGCCGGTGCTCGCCAGCGTTGCGCTCGGACGGGGCGACCGGGACGCCGGCAAGGCGCGGTTGCTCGCCCGCGTGCTTGCCGGTCGGCCGATGGCCGCTGTGCAAGCCGTCGTCGACTCCTACGCCGCCGACGTGACCGCGCGCCGGCTCCGACCGGACACCGTGACCCGGCTGCGCTGGCACGTCCGCAACGGCCACGACGTGGTCGTCGTATCCGCCTCCCCGGAGCTGTACGTGGCCCCGATCGTTCGGCGCCTAGGAGTGACCACCGTGCTGGCCACCGGGCTGGAGGTGGACGCGGCCGACCGGCTCACGGGCCGGCTGCTGGGGGCGAACGTCCGCGGGCCGGAGAAGGAACGCCGGCTTCGCGAGCACCTGGGCAGTGAGCCGGTCACCCTCTATGCGTACGGCGACAGCACCGGCGACCGCGAACTGCTCGCCATGGCCGACGTCGGGTTGCAGGTGCGCCGCGTCGTCGTACCCCATCGCCCCTGAGCGGGCTGGGACGCCGGTCGCCCGGGTCATGGGGCTGCCGAACGCTGCGTGAACCACTCGCGGCGGAGCTGTGCGTAGGTGTACTCGCTGGTCCACTCCCCGCCGTACCAGGCCGACTCGACGTGATGGGCCTCCCGGCGCATGCCCAAGCGCTCCAGCAGCCCCGCCGAACGGACGTTGCGGACGTCGCAGGAGGCGGACACCCGGTGCGCCGGCGGCCGCTCGTGCTGCGCAGTGAACAGGTACTGGAGCAGGTGGCCGACGGCCTCGGTGGCGTAGCCGCGACGCTGGTGCGCGCGGGCGAAGGTGAACCCGATCTCGACCAGGCGCGGGTCATGGGCAGTCGAACAGGCGGCGCAGTCACCGATCAGTACGCCGTCCACGCGCCGGCAGACGGCGAACTGGAACCACTCACCGGGGGTGCCGGGGTGCGCGGTAGCAAGCTCGGCCAGGAACCGCTCGCCGGACTCGACCGAGAAGGGCGCATCCCAGCTCTGGTAACGAGCAACCTCCGGGTCGCAGCGGTACTCGACGAACGCCGCCAAGTCGTCCGGGACGAAGCGACGAAGGATCAGGCGGGGCGTCCCAAGGTGGCCGAAGGCGGCGTCGGGATGGTGCTCGATCATGTCGACCAACCCGTTCCCGCCAGTCCGGCTGAGACCTCGCCAGCCGAGTCGTTCCAGACCGCCTATGATCATCCTGCCGTAGCCGTCGTCCGCCAATGCTGCAACGGCCCGGCCCTGGTCCAGGTGCGCTCGGGCGCGGGCGTGGCCGCTCAGCCTGCGATAGGCCTCGCCCAGGTTGAGGTGCAGCGACGGGTACATGCCGCGCCCAGTGCCGGCGAGCCCCCAAACCGCCCAAGGCTATCTCGCCCAGCTGGTGCGCAGCGGAATCGTCGACCCCGACCTACGGTACGGCGCCGCCGGTCGTCCGTCGCACCGCTACCGGTGGCGCCGCTGACCACGCCGGTGCTCGGCGGACGGGATGACTCGGACAGCACCACCGGCCGCATCGGGCAGTCCGCCGGAGGCCCGGCTATGGTCGGGCGGGTGCGCCTGGTGAGCTTCAACCTGCTGCACGGACGCTCGCGGACGGACGGGCTCGTCGACGCCGACCGGCTGCGAACGGCCATGCAAGCGCTCGACGCCGACATCCTGGGCATCCAAGAGGTCGACCGCGATCAACCGCGCTCCAGTGGCCTCGACCTCACCGCCCTGGCGGCCGAGGCGCTGGGGGCTCCGTATTTCCGCTTCTCCCCGGCGCTGAACGGCACCCCGGGCGGGCAGTGGCGAGCGGCCCGGGACGAGGCCCCGGCCGGCTTCCCGGCGTACGGCGTGGGGTTGATCTCCCGACTGCCGGTGCACCGCTGGGAGGTGCGGCGGCTGGCGGCGGCGCCGATCCGCTCGCCGGTGCTTGTTCCCGGTAGCCGGCGGCCGATCTGGGTGCAGGACGAGCCTCGGGTGTTGCTTGCCGCGGTGCTGACGGCCAGAGCGGTGGTGCGCACGGTGGCGACCACGCATCTGTCGTTCGTGCCCGGCTGGAACGTGGTTCAACTGCGCCAGGTCGTCGCGGCGCTGCGCCAGCTGCCTGGACCGCGGGTGCTGTTGGGCGACCTCAATCTGCCGGGTCCACTGCCGCGGTGGCTGTCCGGCTGGCACCCGTTGGCGGAGGTCAAGACGTATCCGGTGGACCGTCCGTCGGTCCAGCTCGACCACGTGCTGGCCGAGCGGCCCGGGCCACGAGTGCTGGCC
>JADGOU010000014.1 GCA_017882835.1 Frankiaceae bacterium
CTTCGGGCTGGCCCAGGCCGGCATCATCACCGTGCAGGGCGCGGCGATCCTGCTGGCCGGGGCCGTGGCGTCCCGCCTCGCCCCCGCCCTGGTCGTCGCTGGCGCTGGCGGGCTGGGCACGGCGGCTGCCGCCCGGCTCATCTGGTCTCTGAGCCGCGCGGAGCGGGCTGCGGCGGGAAGGTGGGTGGCCGGCCGGTAGCACGACGGTCGTCATCGGCGGTCGATGGTGCGCCTTGATGCCAACGACGCCTTGACGCCAACGACAACGTGAACCTCACGAAATGAGTCAAGTGGCAGGGCATCTCACCCGACTGCCCGACACGGCCAGCACGTACCGATACGGCGCGACCGCAGCCAGCCCACCAAGCCCGACTTCGGCTTGACGGGTCCGCGGTGCCGTCCGCCGATACTTACTCGGGGGCTCCGGCACTGCCCGCGCCGGGAGACCAGAGCACGTCTCCCCGCTCGGCGTTGGCCGTCCGGGCCAGGATGAATAGCAGATCAGACAGTCGGTTCAGGTAGCGCGCCGGCAGCGGGCTGGTGCGCTCGGGCTCCGCCTCCAGCATGACCCACGTCCAGCGTTCGGCCCGGCGAGTGATCGTCCGGGCGACATGCAGGAGCGCCGCCCCGGCGCTGCCGCCCGGCAGGATGAAGCTGTTGAGCTTGTCCAGGTGTTCGTTGAACACATCGCAGTCCTGCTCGAGGCGGGTGATGTAGGCCTCGGTCACCCGCAGCGGGGGATAGGCCGGCTCGGCGACGACCGGGGTGCAGAGGTCCGCGCCGACGTCGAACAGGTCGTTCTGGACCCGGGTCAGCACGGCGGTGACGTCCGCGGCTAGCTCGCCGAGGGCCAGCGCGACGCCGATCGCGGAGTTGGCCTCGTCGACGTCTGCGTACGCCGCTAACCGCGGGCTGGTCTTGCGGGTCCGGCTCATGTCGCCGAGCGCCGTTGTCCCGTCGTCCCCGGTGCGGGTGTAGATCCGGGTGAGATGCACGGTGCTGTGGTCCCGGCTGCGCCCGCTATCTGGTTCCCCAGCTGTCTTGCTATCTGGTTCCCCAGCTGTCTTGCGATCTGGTTCCCCAGCTGTCCCGCTGTCTGGCTCGCCGGTTGCCTCGTCCGCCGGTGCATCTCCGGGCGCGCTTCCCGCCGTACCGTCTGCCGCCGTCATCCCGCCAGCGTAGGACTTGCCCGAACCGACCCACCGCCGCGGCCTGTCGGGCGCCGGCGCCGAGCCCGCTGGATACGATCTCGTCGTGGACCGGTTCCGAGTCGTCGGGGGAGCGCGGCTGGTCGGTGATGTTTCCGTCGTCGGCGCGAAGAACAGCGTGTTGAAGCTCATGGCGGCCGCGTTGCTGACCTCGGGCACCACCGTGTTGACCAACGTTCCGCGCATCATCGACGTATCGATCATGGCTGAGGTGCTGCGTCGGCTCGACTGCGCAGTCGACATCGACGACGCCGCGGGCACGGTGCGCATCGATGTCCCGGCGATGCCCAGGCACGAGACCGACTACGACATGGTCCGCCGGATGCGGGCCTCCATCGCCGTACTCGGGCCGCTGGTCGCCCGATGCGGACAGGCACGGGTCGCCCTGCCGGGTGGCGACAACATCGGCTCGCGGGGTCTGGACATGCACATCGCCGGGCTGGCCCGGATGGGGGCCACGATCGACAGCGAGCACGGCTACCTCGTCGCCCGCGCCGACCGGCTGCGCGGTGCGACCGTCTGGCTGGACTTCCCCAGCGTCGGGGCGACCGAGAACCTGTTGATGGCAGCCGTGCTCGCCGACGGCAGCAGCGTGATCGACAACGCCGCCCGCGAGCCCGAGATCGTCGACCTGTGCCAGTTCCTCGGTCAGATGGGCGCCAAGATTGACGGCGCCGGAAGTTCCACGCTGGAGATCCAGGGCGTGAGCGAGCTGACGCCCACCCGGCATACGACCGTGCCGGACCGGATCGTCGCCGGCACCTTCGCCATCGCGGCGGTACTTACCCGTGGTGACATCGTCGTCCGCGGCGCCCGGGCCGAGCACCTGGAGCTTCCCCTCGACAAGCTGGCCCAGACCGGTGCCGAGATCGAGCTGGTGCCGGATGGCTTCCGGGTGCGCATGACTCGCCGGCCACGCTCGGTCGACGTCGTGACACTGCCCTACCCCGGCTTCCCCACTGACCTGCAGCCGCAGGTCATCGCGCTGGCCGCTATCTCCGACGGCGCAGCGATGGTGACGGAGAACGTTTTCGAGGGCCGGTTTCGGTTCATCAACGAGCTGATCCGACTCGGCGCCGACATCCGCACCGACGGTCATCACGCGGTCATCCGGGGACGGACCGGACTGTCCGGGGCGCCGGTGCAGGCCACCGACGTCCGGGCGGGTGCCGGCTTGGTGCTCGCCGGGCTGGTGGCCGACGGCGCGACCGAGGTACACGACGTTTTCCACATCGACCGCGGGTATGAAGACCTGGTCGGGCAGCTGTGCAGTCTCGGTGCCGACGTACGGCGAGAGCCGGGTCCCATCCTGCCGCCCGGCTGAGGAGAAGGCTGACGGGTTAAACGCTAACGCGGCAGCAGCAGGTCCCGCGCGGCCAGAGCCTGGTCGCGAAACACCAGCACGTGATGCGGGCTATCGGCCGGCTCGCCGGTCGAGTCGGCCGGGGTGGCCACCGTCGCCCGGATGCCGTGGGCGGCCAGCAGGCGCTGCAGCATCTCGGCGTCCTCCGGCGTGGAAACCGTGGCGACCGGGACAAGCAGGCCGTAGTCGCGCGGGCCGGTCTGCGCTGGCCGGCGCGACCTGGTGCGGCCGGTCCCGAACGTCCAGCGGCTCAGGCCGAGCAGCACGGCGACCACGACGAAGCCGGCCACCGGACCGAGCAGGTAGTGATACGTGCCGGTGAGCACACAGGCCTCCTCGCCGTACCGCTGTGGTGTCCCGAGCTAGTTTGCGGCTGCGGGCACGCCCGCGCCAGATAGCGTCGAGGGCGCTGACTACGCTCGGACGACGGACGGCCGCATGGGCGCCCGGACGGGAACGGAGCGGATGTGGCAAAGAAGCTGGCGGTCATAGGCGCTGGTCTCATGGGCTCGGGCATTGCCCAGGTGGCCGCTCAGGCCGGGCACGACGTGATCTTGCGCGACGTCGGCGACGAGGCGCTGGAGCGCGCCCGCGGCGCCATCCGGACCTCCATGGACCGGTTCGTGCAGAAGGGCCGGCTCGCCGTCGAGGACGCCGACGCCGCCATGGGACGGATCACCGCGACCACGGACATCGACGCCGCTGCCGACGCCGACATCGTCGTGGAGGCGGTGTTCGAGTCGATCGAGATCAAGCGCGACGTCTTCACTGCGCTGGACAACGTGTGCCGAGACGACGCGGTGCTGGCGTCGAACACCAGTGCCATCCCGATCACCCAGATCGCGGCGGTGACGCAGCGCCCGGAGAGCGTGGTAGGGACCCACTTCTTCTCGCCGGTGCCAATGATGGCGCTGTGTGAGCTGGTCCGCGGCTACAAGACCAGCGACCTGACGCTGCTGCGGGCTCGGGAGTTCGCCGAGGGAGTCGGCAAGACGTGCATAGTGGTCAACCGTGACGTCGCCGGTTTCGTCACCACCCGACTGATCGTCGCACTGTCCGTGGAGGCGGCGAAGCTGGTGGAGACCGGTGTGGCCAGCGCCGAGGACGTCGACATCGCGTGCAAGCTCGGTTTCGGGCATGCCATGGGTCCGCTGCAGACGATGGACCTCACCGGCGTGGACATCATGGTCAACGCCGCCCGCAACATCTACACCGACACCCAGGACGAGAAATTCTACCCGCCGGAGACGATGGCTCGGATGGTCATCGCCGGCGACCTGGGCCGCAAGACCGGGCGTGGTTGGCACACCTACGACGACTGAGGCTCACCCGCGGACGGCGCCCGCGGGCGTGGCCGGCGGCTCAAGTATCGACTGGCGACAAACTCGCGGCGATGTTGAGCGCCGATGTCAAGATCAGCCTTTAAGTCGGCGGGGCCATGAGTCGACGCCCTACGAGTGCCGGCGGACTGGTCGTACTTCCCCACCGCCGGTTCGGTCGGATCGACCTGGCCGGCGCCGGCACCGGCACCTTGGGGCGATCACCCCGCTCCGGACCGGCCGCCAGCGTGGCGGCGGCGGCCGTGGCTGGTGGCGTTGCTCGCCGTACTGACTTTGTCGGCGACCGCGGTGGCGGTCCGGGCGCGGCAGTCCGGGGTGACCGCTGCCACCATTCACCCGCTCACCACGGCGGTCGGCTCGGCGGCCGGCGGCTGGGCGCCCAGCTTCACCGATGCCACCGGGCAGCCGGCGCGCTGGGATCCCTGCGTGGCGATCCACTACGTGCTGGCCACGGCCGGTGCACCGGCGTCTGCACGCGCGGACGTCAATGGGGCGTTGCAGCGGCTGACCGCGGCCAGTGGCCTGAACTTCGTCGACGACGGCCCCACCAGTGAGCTTCCCCGACGGGAGCGGGCTGCCTACGACCCGCGCCGCTGGGGCAAGCGGTGGGCGCCGCTGCTGATCGCCTGGGCCGGGGCGGCGGACACCGACGTCCCGCTCACCGGCGGTCGGGAGGGGGTCACCATGGCCGTCGCCGTCGCCACCGCCACCGGCGGGTCGATCGTCACCGGCGAGGTGGTGCTAAACACGGACCTGCCGCTGCCGTCCGGCTTCGGCCCGGGTGCTACTGCGGGCGAGGTGCTGCTGCACGAGCTCGGACACGCCGTGGGCCTGGGGCACGTCGACGACCCGGATCAGATCATGTACCCGATGACCAACCCTGGCCTAGCCGAGTACGGCGCCGGCGACCGGGCCGGCTTGGTCGCCATCGGCGCCCCAGCCGGATGCCATCGGGCGCCGACCCCGCGCCCGCTGCAGGTTTCCGAGCCGATCGGCTGAGAGCGGGCAGCGCCGGGGCGCGAGCCGATCCGGCGACAGGTCGGCCAGTCCTGAGCTCGACCACTACCCACGAGTAGAATCAGCGGCCACGCCGGCCCCCGGAGGACGTCATGGCAGACCAGGTCCGCCCGCGCGATCGCACCAAGCCGTGGATGATTCGCACCTACGCCGGCCACTCCTCGGCGGCGGAGTCCAATGCGCTCTACCGGCGCAACCTGGAGAAGGGCCAGACCGGCCTGTCGGTTGCCTTCGACCTGCCCACCCAGACCGGGTACGACCCGGACGACGAGCTGGCTCGCGGCGAGGTCGGCAAGGTCGGCGTACCGATCAGCCACATCGGCGACATGCGGGCGCTCTTCGACGGCATCCCGCTGGCGAAGATGAACACCTCCATGACCATCAACGCCACCGCGATGTGGCTGCTCGCGCTCTACGAGGCGGTGGCGGAGGAGCAGGGTGCGCAGCCGGGCGAGCTCACCGGCACCACCCAGAACGACATCATCAAGGAGTACCTGTCCCGGGGGACCTACGCCTTCCCGCCGGCGCCGTCGCTGCGCCTGATCACAGACATGGTCGCCTACACGGTGACCAACGTGCCGAAGTGGAACCCGACCAACATCTGCAGCTACCACCTGCAGGAGGCCGGCGCGACGCCGGTGCAGGAGATTGCCTACGCGCTCTGCACCGCGATCGCCGTACTGGACGCCGTGCAGGCGTCCGGGCAGGTCCCGCCGGAGCGCTTCGGGGACGTGGTTGCCCGGATTTCGTTCTTCGTCAACGCGGGCGTTCGCTTCGTCGAAGAGTTGTGCAAGATGCGGGCCTTCACTCAGCTCTGGGACGAGCTGACCCGCGACCGGTACGGCGTGACCGACCCCAAACAGCGGCGCTTCCGCTACGGCGTGCAGGTCAACTCCCTCGGTCTGACCGAGGCGCAGCCGGAGAACAACATCCAGCGGATCGTGCTGGAGATGCTCGGGGTCACGCTGTCCAAGGACGCTCGTGCCCGCGCCGTCCAGCTGCCCGCCTGGAACGAGGCGCTCGGGCTGCCGCGGCCGTGGGACCAGCAGTGGTCGCTGCGCATCCAGCAGGTGCTGGCCTACGAGACCGACCTGTTGGAGTACGACGATCTGTTCACCGGCTCGGTCGTCGTCGAGCAGAAGGTCGCCGAGCTCTGCGCCGCCGTACGCGCAGAGGTCGACCGCGTCCAAGGGATGGGCGGGGCCATCGCGGCCGTCGAGTCCGGCTACATGAAGTCGCAGATGGTGTCCTCGCACGCCGAGCGGCGGCGGCGGATCGAGGCCGGCGAGGACATCGTGGTGGGCGTCAACCGGTTCACCACCACCGAGCCGAACCCGCTGACCGCTGACCTGGAGACCGCCATCCAGACCGTGGATCCCGCGGTGGAGCAGGCGGCAGTCACTGCGATCAAGGCGTGGCGAGAGGCGCGCGACCCGGCCGCGGTGGACGAGGCGCTGCGCGGCCTTCGCGATGCCGCCAAGACCGATGTCAACCTGGTGCCGGCGACGGTGGCCTGCGCCCGGGTGGGGGTCACCACGGGGGAGTGGGCCGGCGCCCTGCGCGAGGTCTTCGGGGAGTATCGCGCGCCGACCGGGGTGTCCGGGGCGGTCCCGGCCGGCGAGGCGGGTGCGGCCATCGCGGCGGTCCGCGAGGCGGTTCGAGCCACTTCCGACGAGCTGGGCTCCCGGCTGCGGCTGCTGGTCGGCAAGCCGGGGCTGGACGGGCACTCCAACGGCGCCGAGCAGGTCGCGGTGCGGGCGCGCGACTGCGGGTTCGAGGTCGTCTACCAGGGCATTCGGCTGACGTCGGCGCAGATCGTGGCCGCCGCGGTCGAAGAGGACGTGCAGGTGGTCGGGTTGTCGATCCTGTCTGGCAGCCACATGGGCGCCGTACCCGAGGTGCTGGACGGCCTGCGGGCGGCCGGGCTGGGCGACGTACCGGTGATCGTCGGCGGGATCATCCCGGACGGCGACGCCCGGCAGCTGCGGGCAGCCGGGGTGGCGGCCGTGTTTACGCCCAAGGACTTCGAGCTGACCGAGATCATGCGGCAGATCGTGGAGATCGTGCGGGCCGCGAACGACCTGCCGCCGCTGCCGCCAGCGGCCTGACCATACCTTGGGAGACTCCATGCGCACTCGCACGCTGGGCCAAGGCCTCGTCGTCTCCGCCGAGGGGCTGGGCTGCATGGGGATGAGTGAGTTCTACGGCCCCGCGGACGAGGCCGAGGCCCGAGCCACTATCGCCCGCGCGCTGGATCTCGGCGTCACCCTGCTGGACACCGCGGATATGTACGGCCCGTTCACCAATGAGCGGCTGGTCGGCTCGGCCATCGCCGGCCGGCGCGACGAGGTGGTGCTCGCCACCAAGTTCGGCATCGTTCGGCAGCCGGACAACCCGACGGTCCGCGGTGTCAGCGGGCGGCCCGAGTACGTGGGGCAGGCCTGTGACGCCTCGCTGCAGCGGCTCGGCGTGGACGTCATCGACCTCTACTACCAGCACCGGGTGGACCCCGACGTACCGATCGAGGAGACCGTGGGCGCGATGGCCGAGCTGGTGACCGTCGGCAAGGTGCGCCACCTGGGCCTGTCCGAGGCCGCACCGGCGACGATCCGGCGGGCACAATCGGTGCATCCGATCACCGCGCTGCAGAGCGAGTACTCGCTGTGGACCCGCGATCCGGAGGACGCCGTGCTGCCGACGCTGCGCGAGCTCGGCATCGGCCTGGTCGCTTACTCGCCGCTGGGGCGTGGCTTCCTGACCGGGGAGATCACCAGCGTGGACGACCTCGGGCCCGACGACTTCCGCCGGCACTCACCCCGCTTCAGTCCGGAGAACTTCGGCCGCAACCTGGAGCTGGTCGAGCGGGTCAAGCGGATCGCGACCGAGAAGAGCGTGCCGGCCTCCCGGCTGGCGCTGGCTTGGGTGCTGGCGCAGGGCGAGGACGTGGTGCCGATTCCGGGGACGAAGCGAGTGCGCTACCTGGAGGACAACATCGCCGCCGTGGACGTCGAGCTGACCGCGGATGACCTGCGCCGACTGGACGAGGTGGCCCCGCTTGGGGCTGCTGCCGGAGAGCGCTACTCGGACATGTCCGCGGTCGATCGCTGACGGGTAGCCGCCGAGCGACTGTAGGACTAGGCGGCTACCCACCAGTAACGCTCATCTGGGAGACTCGCCGCGACAGGTCCGGGACTACGGGTGCGGGGGCTTCGTCCCGGTCGGCTGGCGGCGAGAAGGAGCGGTCGTGGCGCGGGAGTTCTCCAAGGTCGGAGTGGTCGGGCTCGGCACGATGGGTGCCGGCATTGCAGAGGTTCTGGCCCGGTCCGGCATCGATGTCGTGGGCGTGGAGGTCGACGAGGCCGGCGTCACCCGGGCGCGCCAGAGCCTCGAGCACTCGACCGGCCGGGCGGTGACGCGCGGCAAGCTCACCGAGGAGGAGAGCGCCGCCGTGCTGGGGCGGATCGCCTTCACCACGTCCCGGGACGAGCTGGCCGACGTACAGATGATCATTGAAGCCATCCCGGAGCGGCTGGGCGCTAAGCGGGAACTGCTCGCCCAGCTGGACCGGATCTGCCCGGCGGACGCGGTGCTGGCGACCAACACCTCGTCGTTGTCCGTGACCGAGTTGGCCGTGGCGACCTCGCGGCCCGCTCGCGTGCTCGGCATGCACTGGTTCAACCCCGCGCCGGTGATGGGTCTGGTCGAAGTCGTCCGCACAGTGGTCACCGACCCTTCGGTGGTCGAGGACGTGGAGGCCCTGCTCGCGCGGGTCGGCAAGACCGCCGTGGTGGCTGGGGACAAAGCCGGCTTCATCGCGAACTCGCTGCTGTTCGGCTACCTCAACCACGCGGTCAGCATGTACGAGGGTGGCTATGCCTCGCGCGAGGACATCGACGCTGCCATGCGGTTTGGCTGCGGCCACCCGATGGGGCCGTTGGCGCTGCTGGACCTGATCGGGCTGGACTCGGCGTACGAGATCTTGGACTCGATCTACCGGCAGTCGCGCGATCATCTGCACGCCCCGGTGCCCGTCCTCAAGCAGTTGGTGACGGCCAGCTTCCTCGGTCGCAAGACCGCGCGCGGGTTCTACGCCTACCAGGCGCCCGGCTCCCCGGTGGTCGTGAGCGAGCCCGAGGCCGGTGCCGGCGCCGGGGTGTCCCCGCGGCCGGTGCAGCGGATCGGTGTCGTCGGTACCGGAACCATGGCCAGCGGGATCATCGAGGTCTGTGCAAAGAGCGGGTACGACGTGATTTTCCGCGCTCGCAGTGACGACAAGGTGGCCGCCGTCCAGTCCAAGATCGAGAAGTCGCTGGACAGGGCGCTGCAGCGGGGCAAGATGACCGAGCAGGTCAAGGCCGAGACGCTGGGCCGGATCACCGGCACGACCAGCCTGGACCACCTCGCCGACTGCGATCTGGTGATCGAGGCCGTGGTCGAGGACCTGGCCGTCAAGCAGGCGCTGTTCGCCGCGCTCGACGAGGTGGTCAAGCCGGGCGCGGTGCTGGCCAGCACGACCAGCAGCCTGCCGGTGATCGACTGCGCCACCGCGACGTCGCGGCCGGCGGACGTGGTGGGCATGCACTTCTTCAACCCCGCGCCGGTGATGAAGCTGGTCGAGATCGTGCCGACCGTGCGGACCACCGATGACGTGGTTGCCACCCTGCGCGCCGTCTGCCAGCAGACCAAGAAGCACCCGGTGGTCTGCGGTGACCGGGCGGGCTTCATCGTCAACGCGCTGCTGTTCCCGTACCTCAACGACGCGGTGAAGATGCTCGAGGCGCATTACGCGACCGTCGACGACATCGACACCGCGATGACGGTCGGCTGCGGGCATCCGATGGGGCCGTTCGCCCTGCTCGATGTGGTGGGCCTCGACGTGGCGCTGGCCATCCAACGCACGTTGTACAACGAGTTCCGGGAGCCCGGGTTCGCCCCGGCGCCGCTGCTGGAGCACCTGGTCACGGCCGGGTACCTGGGCCGCAAGACCGGCCGCGGATTCCGGACGTACGCCGGGCGGTAGCGCCGGGGGTCGCTGGTGCGTCGGCCGGTTCGTCAGCGCAGGAAGCGGTCGGTTGGCGGCTTACGCGTCGGCCGGTTGCCGCGCGCCGGAGGCGGTCGATGCTGGAGCGGGTGGAGGAGTGGCCGGACGGTGACTGGGTCGTCCGGCCGGTGACCGGCGCGGCCACCCGCAAGACTTATCGTTGCCCAGGCTGCGAGCAGGAAATCCGGGTGGCCACGCCGCACCTGGTGGCCTGGCCGGTCGGTACGGTCGAGGACCGGCGGCACTGGCATCCGCCGTGCTGGCGCGCTCGCGACCGCCGCGGCCGCCGGCGTTTGCCACGTTAGGCTCCGCGGCGATGACGCCGTCACCGGTCCAAATCCGCTCCAACACAGTGCTGCCTGCCCGACGGCGTCCGGTTACGCTGCGGACCGCGGACGGGCTTGCCCTGGTGGGGGAGTTGGCGGTGCCGGAGTCAGCACCGCCGGTGGCGACGCTGATTTGTCTGCACCCGCTGCCCACCGAGGGCGGGATGATGGACAGCCAGTTGCTGCGCAAGGCCGCCTGGCGGCTGCCGGCGCTGGCTGACCTCGCCGTCCTGCGGTTCAACACCCGGGGTACCAGCTCCGCAGACGGCACCAGCGAGGGCGTTTTCGACGCCGGCGACGCGGAACGGCTTGACGTCGCGGCCGCGCTCGACCGGGTCGAGGCCGAGGACCTGCCGGCCCCGTGGCTGCTGGGTTGGTCGTTCGGGACTGATCTGGCGCTGCGCTACGGCTGCGACCCCAGTGTGGTGGGCGCGGTGCTGATTTCGCCCCCGCTGCGGTTCTCCACCGACAACGACCTCGACGTCTGGGCCGCTAGCGGAAAGCCGCTGCTGGCGATCGTGCCGGAGTTCGACGACTTCCTGCGCCCGGACCGGGCTCGGGAGCGGTTCGCTCGGGTCCCGCAGTGCGAGGTGGTGGCGGTCCGCGGCGCCAAGCACCTGTTCATCGGTGCTCGCTACGCCGACCAGGCGCTGGACGAGGTGGTCCGCCGCGTTGCCCCGGGCTCCTACCCGCTACCCCGTCGATGGTCCCCCGGCGAATCGGCCGGCGCGCCGGGCTGAGGCGTTCACTCCCAGGTTTCCGCCGGGTAGTCGCTACCGTCGGGGGATGCGCATCGACCTGACTACGAGGGAGGCCGGCGCCGGCCGGCCGCTGGTCCTGCTGCACGCCTTTCCGTTGTCCTCGGCGATGTGGTTGGACCAACGGGAAGAACTTGGCGAGGTCTGCCGGGTTATCACTCCCGACCTGCGGGGCTTCGGCGGCTCGCTGCTGGGCGCCGACCAGCCCAATCTCGACGAGATGGCTGACGACGTACTGGCCTTGATCGACCGACTGTGTCTCGACCGGGTCGTGCTGGGCGGGTTGTCCATGGGGGGCTACGTCGCGATGGCCTTCCTGCGGCGGTACCCGCAGCGACTGGCCGGCCTGGTGCTGGCCGACACCAAGGCGAGCGCCGACGCCGAGCCGGCCGCGGCCAACCGGGAGCGGATCGCCGCCACCGTGCTGGCGGATCCGGACTCCACCGTGCTGGTGGACGAGGTGCTGCCCGCGCTGGTCGGGCCGACGACCATGCGGGAGCGCGCGCTGGTGCATGGGCGGGTGCGGGGGCTGGTGCAGAACGCCCCGGCGTACGCCGTGGCCTGGGCGCAGCGGGCCATGGCGCGCCGCCCGGACTCGATCGACGACCTAGCGACGGTTCGCGTTCCCGCGCTGGTGATCGTCGGCGAGGAGGACGCGCTCTCGCCGCCGGCCGACGCGGAGGCGATGGCGGCGGCGATCCCCGGTGCCAAGCTCGTCCGGATACCGGGGGCCGGGCACCTGAGCGCGGTAGAGACCCCGCGCCAGTTCAACGCGGCCGTGCGGGATTTCCTGCCGATGCCGGCCGACTGAGCCCTATCGGGACGGACGCTGCTGCTGTGGCCGGGCGGCACCTGGTCGTTCGCCGGGCGTCTCCGATGTAGGCGCCGGCCGCTGCTGCGGGCTGCCCCCGGCCACCGCACCCAACGGGGCCACGGCGGCACCGAGCACCTCCTGCAGGGCCGCGAGCTGACGGCGAATCTCGTCCCGCTGCACGCTGAGCGCCTCCACCTGCCGGCGGGCGTGCTCGGAGATCGCCGCCGCCTCGCGCTGGGCCCGCTCCACCAGGGCCGCCGCGTCCCGCTCGACCTGCTGGCGTAGCGCCTGGGTCTCCTGCTGCACCTGCGCTCGCTGCGACTCCACCTCTTCGCGCAGCAGCATCCGCGCGCGTTCCCGCTCGGCAGTCGCCTGCTCGTCGGCCTGCTGCGCCTGCTGACGCAGCGCAGTGACCTCCGCGGTCGCCTCCGCGCGCAGCCCAGCCGCCTCGGCGGTGGCCTCCTGCACGAGTTGGGTCGCCTTGGTATCCGACTCTTGCCGCAGCCGGTTGGCGTGCGCGGTGGACTCGTCCCGCAGCCGGGCAGCCTCCGCCGTGGCGGTGGCCACCAGCCGAGTCGCCTCGGCGGTGGACTCCTCCCGGAGCCGGGTGGCCGCCTCGACCGACTCGCGGCGGACCCGCTCGGCCTCCTCGGCCGTCTGCTTGCGAATCGGCGCGACCTCGGCCGCCGCGACCGCCCGCAGCTCGTCCGCCTCCTGCTGCGCCAACGACAGCATCTCGCCGATGCGCGCTCCCAGCTCGGCGTACGACGGGGGCTCACCGGACACCCGCCGCTGCGCCTCGGCCAGCTGCGGTCGGAGGGCGCCCAGCTCCCGCTGCAGCGCGGCGGTCTGAGCCCGGGCGGACTGCGCCAGCTCGGCAGCGGCGCGCCGGTCGGCGTCGGACTGCTCCAGCGCAATATCGACCTGGCGCTTGTCGTAACCGCGCAGCACCACGTCGAACCCACTGGAGGCGGGGCGGTCGCTCCCGAGGATCACCAGGTGCTCGGTCGTGTCCGTGGTCTCGGTGTCCATGTGGCTCCTGTCTCCGGACCGCCGGCTGGTTACGGCCCCGAGGGTGCTGAGCCGGTCAGACGTTGCGGAAGCGGTTGATCTCGCCGATGTAGCGCTGACGCAGTGCGGGGTCGCGGACCCCGAGGCCGTCCTCGGGTGCGAGCGCCAACACACCGATCTTGCCTTGATGCCGGTTTTGATGCACGTCGTACGCCGCCTGGCCGGTATCTTCCAGTCGATAGGTCTTGGACAGAGTCGGGTGGATCATGCCTTTGGCGATCAGCCGGTTGGCCTCCCAGGCCTCGCGATAGTTGGCGAAGTGGCTGCTCACGATCCGCTTGAGGTTCATCCAGAGGTAGCGGTTGTCGTACTGGTGCATATACCCGCTGGTCGATGCGCAGGTGACGATCGTGCCGCCCCTGCGAGCCACGTAGACGCTGGCCCCGAAGGTTTCGCGGCCGGGGTGTTCGAAGACGATGTCCGGGTCCTCGCCGCCGGTGAGCTCGCGGATCCGGGCCCCGAACCGTTGCCACTCCTTCGGGTCCTGGGTGTTCTCGTCCTTCCAGAACGTGTAGTTCTCGGCCGCCCGATCGATGATCAGTTCGGCGCCCATCCGCCGGCAGATCTCACCCTTGGCCGGAGATGAGACAACACAGACCGGGGTGGCCCCGCCGTTGCGCGCCATCTGGGTGGCGTAGGACCCCAGGCCGCCAGAAGCGCCCCAGATCAACACCACGTCGCCCTGCTTCATCTGCGCGCCGTTGCGGGAGACGAGCTGCCGGTACGCCGTGGAGTTGACCAGGCCGGGGACCGCGGCTTCCTCCCAGCTCAGGTGCGCCGGCTTGGGCATCAACTGGTTGGACTTGACCAGTGCGAGCTCCGCCAGGCCGCCGAAGTTGGTTTCGAAGCCCCAGATCCGCTGCTCCGGGTCGAGCATCGTGTCGTTGTGGCCGTCCGGGCTCTCCAGCTCGACCGACAGGCAGTGCGCGACCACCTCGTCGCCCGGCTTCCACATGTTCACGCCGGGACCGGCGCGCAGCACGACGCCGGCGAGGTCGGAGCCGACCACGTGGTAGGGCAGGTCGTGCCGCTTGGACAGCGGTGAGAGCCGGCCGTAACGCTCCAGGAACTTGAAGGTGGGCAGCGGCTCGAAGATCGACGTCCAGACGGTGTTGTAGTTGATGGCGCTGGCCATGACGGCGACCAGGGCCTCGCCCGGGCCGAGCTCCGGAGTCGGTACGTCGTCGATGTGCAGCGACCGCCGCGGGTCCTTCTCGCGGGTGGGCAGGCCCTGGAACATGTCGGTTTCGTTCTTGCGGACGACCACGCCGCGGTAGCTCTCCGGCACCGGCAGCCTGGCAAACTCGGCGCTAGCGGTGTCGCCGGCGAGGATGGCCTCGAGGATCTCCTTCACGACCGGTGCCTCCGTGCTGTGGGCTCAAGGGCGGGCTGCGGATGGTCGCATATTACTTTCCGGTAAGCCGCGACGTTCGCCGGGGGCCGAGCACCGGCAGCACGCCGAAGGCGGTAGCGGAGACGGCGATCAGGCCGACCCCCGGCCCAGCGGTCCGCGGGCCGGCCCGCCGCCCCGGCTTTAGTGTGCGGCGCCGGTGGCCGGCTCGGCGGCCGCCTCGACCAGCTCCACCAGCACGCCGCCGGCGTCCTTGGGGTGCACGAAGTTGACCCTCGAGCCCGCCGTACCGCGCTTGGGGGTGTCGTAGAGCAGTCGGACGCCGGTCGAGCGCAACTGGGCGCAGGTCGCGTCCATGTCGTCCACGCCGTAGGCCATCTGCTGGATGCCCTCGCCGTTGCGGGCCAGGAACTTGCCGATCGGGGAGTCTGGGCGCAGCGGGGCCAGCAGCTGGATGCAGGAGCCGGAGTCGCCGACAGCGAGCATGGCCTCGCGCACGCCCTGCTCCTCGTTGGTCTCGACGTGCACGGCCTTAAGGCCGAACTTCTCCTCGTAGAACGAGATGGCCGCATCCAGGTCCTGGACGGCGATCCCCACATGGTCGATGCGAGTGAACATGGGCTCCTCCTTGTTGGGCGGGTTGGTTCAGATCGGATGCCTCAGACGAGTGCGCAGGGCCTGCTATTCCCGTCGTACCGCCCGCCGGTATCGTGACAGCTGAGCCCCGAACGCCACACGTGGAGGCACAACATGGCCGATAACCCGAACGCCAGCGTGATCGTCAGCGGAGCGCGGACTCCGATCGGCAAGCTGCTCGGTGCCCTCAAGGCGTTCCAGGCGGTCGACCTCGGTGGGATCGCGATCAAAGCCGCGCTGGAGCGCGCGGGGATCGCCGGGGACCAGGTCGACTACGTGATCATGGGCCAGGTCCTGCAGGCCGGAGCCGGTCAGATCACCGCCCGCCAGGCCGCGGTCAAGGCCGGTATCCCGATGACCGTCCCGGCGCTGACCATCAACAAGGTCTGCCTGTCCGGCATCGACGCGATTGCGCTGGCCGACCAGCTGATCCGCGCCGGCGAGTTCGACGTCGTCGTGGCCGGCGGGATGGAGTCGATGACCAACGCACCGTACCTGCTGCCGCAGGCCCGGGCCGGCTACAAGTACGGCAACGGCACGCTGGTCGACTCGATGGCGCACGACGGCCTCTTCTGCGCCTTCGACCAGGTCGCCATGGGCGAGTCCACCGAGAGCTACAACGCCAAGTTGGGCATCAGCCGGCAGGAGCAGGACGAGTTCTCCGCCCGTTCGCACGAGCGCGCGGCGGCGGCCATGAAGGAGGGTCGCTTCGACGACGAGATCGTGGCGGTCCCGATCCCGCAGCGCAAGGGTGACCCGCTGCTGGTCACCGAGGACGAGGGCGTCCGGCCCGGTACGACGGTCGAGTCGCTGGGCAAGCTGCGTCCGGCGTTCGCGGCCGACGGGACCATCACGGCCGGCTCGGCCTCGCAGATCTCTGACGGTGCCTGTGCTGTCGTGGTGATGTCGCGGGCCAAGGCTGAAGAGCTTGGCGCGCCGGTGCTGGCCGAGATCGGCGCACACGGCGTGGTCGCCGGACCGGACCCGTCGCTGCAGTCGCAGCCGTCGAACGCGATCAATAAGGCGCTGTCCCGCGAGGGGCTGTCTGTCTCCGACCTCGACTTGATCGAGATCAACGAGGCGTTCGCCTCGGTCGGCATCCAGTCGACGCGCGACCTCGGCGTGACCGAGGAGATCGTGAACGTCAACGGTGGCGCCATCTCCATGGGGCACCCGGTCGGCATGTCCGGGGCTCGGATCGTGCTGGCGCTGGCGTATGAGCTCAAGCGCCGCGGCGGCGGCACCGGCGCTGCGGCGCTGTGCGGCGGCGGTGGCCAGGGCGACGCCCTGATCATCCGCGTTCCCGCCGCCTGACGGGTGCTGCCTGCCACCCGGCGCGCGCACCGGGGTGCCGACGTGCCGGAGCTGGTCGAGCGAGCGTCCGGGGGTGACCCCCGAGCGGTCGCCCGGCTGATCTCGCTGGTCGAGGATGCCAGCCCGGCCCTGCGCGAGGTGATGGCGCTGCTGGCGCCGCGGACCGGCCGAGCCCAGATCGTCGGGCTCACCGGTTCGCCCGGCGTCGGCAAGTCGACGTCGGCCAGCGCGCTGGTGTCGGCGTACCGGCGGCGCGGCGCCCGGGTCGGGGTGCTGGCGGTGGACCCCTCCTCGCCGTTCTCCGGCGGGGCGCTGCTCGGGGACCGGGTGCGGATGCAGGAGCACGCGACCGACCGCGGCGTGTTCATCCGCTCGATGGCCTCCCGGGGGCACCTGGGCGGGCTGTCCTGGTCGACACCGCAGGCGCTGCGGGTGCTTGATGCCGCCGGCTGTGACGTCGTGCTGATCGAGACCGTCGGGGTCGGGCAGGCCGAGGTAGAGATCGCTTCGCTGGCCGACTCCACGATCGTGCTGCTCGCTCCCGGGATGGGCGACAGCATCCAGGCCGCGAAGGCCGGCATCCTGGAGATCGCGGACATCTTCGTGGTCAACAAGGCCGACCGCGACGGCGCGGACACCACCGTCCGGGACCTGCGCTACATGGCCTCGCTCGGGGACAAACGCGACCCCGACCGGTGGCGCCCGCCGATCGTCAGGACCGTCGCCTCGCGCGGTGAGGGCATCGACGACGTGGTCGAGGCGCTGGACAAGCATGCCGCCTGGATGGGTGCGACCGGCGAGCTGCCTCGTCGCCGGCGGGCTCGGGCTGCCAGCGAGGTGGAGGCGATCGCCGTCACCGCGCTGCGGGAGCGGCTCGGCGACCTACGCGGCGGCGAGATCCTGCAGACGCTGGCCGACCAGGTGGTTGCGGGGACTCTGGACCCGTACGCCGCGGCGGACGAGCTGGTGGGGGAGGTGGCCGAACTGGCCAACAGCGTCGCCGACTGAGCCTAATCGCACCGCAGTCGGCGCGCCGCTGCCGTCTCGGGAGGTCCGGCGCGGTAGAACAGGACGGCACGGGGGGGCGACTGCAAGCTGGCACGCGAGCCTCGACCGTAAGCAAGGAGCCGAACGCAGCCATGGGCAAGAAGCTGTTCGTGGGCGGCGCAGTGGTGCTTGGGCTGTACTTCCTGCTGCACAGCCCGCAGGAGGCGGCCACCGCAGTGCGCGCCGGCGGCCACCTGCTTGGTGCCACCCTCAACGCTCTGACGACCTTCCTCGACTCCGTCGCGAAGTGATACCGGCGCCGCTACGTTGGCGCCCGCCGGGGGAGCCGCCCCCCGAGCGCTATCTGATCCCCACCGAGCGGCGGGTGATCAGCGTGCGGCGGCACTACACGCTGTTGCTCGCCCCCACCTTGCAGACGCTGGCTGCCCTGTTCGCCGTGGCGTACCTGACTGCCGGCCTGGAGCCGGGTAACCCGGTGCGGGACTACCTCTGGTACGCCGTACTGGCGCTGATCGCCCGACTCCTCTGGCGGCTGGCGGAGTGGTCGAACGACAGGCTCGTGGTGACCGACAAGCGGATCCTGCTCTCGACCGGCCTGCTGTCGCGCAAGGTGGCGATGATGCCGCTGCGCAAGGTCACCGATATGACCTTCCAGCGACCGCTGCTGGGCCGGCTGATGGGGTACGGCCAGTTCGTCCTGGAGTCCGCCGGTCAAGACCAAGCGCTGCACACCATCGACCACGTGCCCTCGCCGGAGCGGCTGTACCTGGAGATCTGCGACCTGATGTTCGGCTCCGGGCCGGCGCCGGCTGCGGACGACGAGGCCTGACCGCACGGGCATTGCGGGTCGTAGGCTGTGAACTTGCCCCGGTGCGCAGTGTCTGCGCAGCCGTGCCGGTCCACCGCGGAGGGAGATGAACGTGGAGGCCCACGACATAGAGGCTGGCCGCGCCCGCTGGCAGTCCCGGTACGACGCGGCCCGTAAGCGTGACGCCGACTTCACTACGCTGTCCGGAGTGGAGGTGGCGCCGGTCTACGGCCCGGCACCCGGCGACATGGTGACCGACTTCGAGCGGATCGGCTGGCCGGGGGAGTTCCCGTTCACCCGCGGCCTCTACCCGACCGGCTACCGCGGCCGGCCGTGGACGATCCGGCAGTTCGCCGGCTTCGGCAACGCCGCGCAGACCAACGAGCGCTACCGGATGATCCTGGCGGCCGGCGGCGGCGGCCTGTCGGTGGCCTTCGACATGCCCACGCTGATGGGCCGCGACAGCGACGACCCACACGCGCTGGGCGAGATCGGGCACTGCGGGGTGGCGATCGACTCGGCCGCCGACATGGAGGTGCTGTTCGCCGACATCCCGCTCGGGGACGTCACGACGTCGATGACGATCAGCGGGCCCGCCGTACCGGTCTTCTGCATGTACCTGGTGGCGGCCGAGCGTCAGGGCGTCGATATCGGCGGGCTCAACGGCACGCTGCAGACGGACATCTTCAAGGAGTACATCGCCCAGAAGGAGTGGCTGTTCCCGCCGGAGCCGCACCTGCGGCTGATCGGCGACCTGATGGCGTACTGCGCGGCCGAGATCCCGGCGTACAAGCCGATCTCGGTGTCCGGCTACCACATCCGCGAGGCCGGTTCGACCGCCGCCCAGGAGCTGGCGTTCACCCTGGCCGACGGCTTCGCCTATGTCGAGCTGGGCCTGGCGCGGGGGCTCGACATCGAGGGGTTTGCACCCGGGCTGTCGTTCTTCTTCGACGCCCACGTCGACTTCTTCGAAGAGATCGCCAAGTTCCGGGCGGCCCGGCGGATCTGGGCCCGCTGGCTGCGCGACGTCTACGGTGCCACGACCGCCAAGGCGCAGTCGCTGCGCTTCCACACCCAGACCGCAGGGGTGTCGCTCACGGCCCAGCAGCCGGACAACAACGTCGTCCGCACCGCAATCGAGGCGCTGGCCGCGGTGCTCGGGGGCACCAACTCGCTGCACACCAACGCCCTGGACGAGGTGCTGGCGTTGCCCAGCGAACGGGCCGCGCAGATCGCGCTACGCACCCAGCAGGTGATCGCTGAAGAGACCGGGGTAGGCAACGTGGCCGACCCGCTCGGCGGCTCCTGGTACGTCGAGGCGCTGACCGATGAGATGGAGCGGCAGGCCGAGGCGATCTTCGGCAAGGTCCGGGATATGGGCACGGATGGCAGCATGACGTCGGGCATCCTGCGCGGCATCGAGGACGGTTGGTTCTCCGCCGAGATCGCCGAGGCGGCCTTCGTCTACCAGACCGCCCTGGAGAAGGGCGAGAAGAAGGTCGTCGGGGTCAACTGCCACACCGCCGCTGACACCGAGCCGCTGGAGATCCTGCGGGTCAGCCACGACGTGGAACGCGACCAGCGGGCGGCGTTGACCGCCCGGCGCGCGGCTCGCGACCAGGCGGCGGTGGACGCTGCGCTGGCCCGGATGGTCGAGGTGACCAACACGACCGGCAACCTGGTGCCGCCGATGCTGGCCGCGGTGCGGGCAGAGGCGACGCTGGGGGAGATTTGCTCCGCGCTGCGCGGCCTGTGGGGCGCCTATACCGAGCCCCCGCGGTTCTGAGCTTCCCGATGACGGACGGACTTCGATGACCAGACCCAACATGTCGCTGCACGGCGCGGTCGACCTCGGCGCGCTGAAGAACGGGCCGCCGCGCCCGGCTGGTGGCGCCGTTGGGGCGACCACCGGAATCAAGAGTGGGGCGGCCGGGACGGCGGACTCGGCGTACGTCGTCGACGTCACCGACGCGAGCTTCGAGACCGACGTGCTCGCGCGGTCCATGACCACCCCGGTGGTGATTGACTTCTGGGCGTCGTGGTGTGGGCCGTGCAAGCAGCTCAGCCCGATCCTGGAACGGCTGGCGACCGGCGACGCGGGCCGCTGGGTGCTGGCCAAGATCGATGTGGACGCCAACCCGCAGATCGCCGCTGCGGCCCGGGTGCAGAGCATTCCCACTGTCCTGATCGCCTGGCAGGGCCGGATCATGCAGGGCTTCTCCGGCGCCCTGCCCGAGCGGGAGGTGCGCGACTTCCTCGACCAGGTGCTGACGGCGGTCGGTGCGGCGCCGGCCGGTGCGGATGCCGAGCAGCCCGCTGCCCCGCCGGTCGACCCGCGCTACGACCCGGCGCTGGACGCGATCGACCGTGGCGACCTCGACGGCGCGGCCACGGCGTACCGGGATTTGCTGGCTGCCGACCCGGCGGACGAGGTGGCGGCCAGCGGGCTGGCGCAGGTGGAGCTGGTGCTGCGGGTGCGCGGACGGGACGAACGCCGGGTGCGGCGCGAGGCCGCCGGCCGGCCGGACGACGTCTCGGCGGTATGTCGACTGGCCGACCTGGAGATGGCCACCGGCCAGGTTCAGGTCGCATTCACGACGTTGGTGGAGCTGGTGCGCCGCGCCCGCGACGCCGACCGGGATGCCGCCCGGGAGCACCTGCTGACGCTGTTCGCCGTGCTGCCGCGCGACCATCCCGAGGTGCTGGCCGCGCGTCGCGCCCTGGCCAA
>JADGOU010000193.1 GCA_017882835.1 Frankiaceae bacterium
GGCCCGCGCTGTTCGCACATGAGCTCCTCCGACGCCGCTGTCGATCTGGTCGCCCGTGCGAGTGCACGTCGACCCCGCCAGCAACGTCGCCGTCGACAGAGGGGTTGTTCAGCGCTGGGGTGCGCCGGCGAGCAGGTCGTCGGTCTGGCCGACCGCCGCAGTCAGGCCCTCCCTCATGCCCATGGCCAACAGCTGGTCTTTGGCGGCACTCGTTGGGGCTGGGTCGAATACTTCCGGCTGGGCGTCGATTCCGGGGGTCCCTGTTCGTGAACAGGGATGAGGGGGCTGGCATGGTGGCGGCCCAGATCAAGGGAGGATCGACATGAAGCAGTACCTGCTCGCCGTCCACATGGTCGAAGGGGCGCCCGTTCCCTCGGAGGTGGAGATCCAGCAGACGTACCAGGCGGTCGACGCCTTCAACGCCGAACTCCAGTCAGCCGGGGCCTGGGTGTTTGCCGGCGGCCTGCACGCGCCCTCCACGGCCACGGTCGTTCGCGCCCAGGGCGGACAGGTGGTCACCACCGACGGGCCGTTCGCCGAGACCAAGGAGCAGCTGGGCGGGTTTTGGATCATCACGGTCGTCGACCTGGACGCCGCCCTCGAATGGGCCGCCAAGGGGTCAGCCGCCTGCGGCGCGCCGGTGGAGGTCCGGCCGTTCCAGGAGGTCCCGGAGGAGTAGCACGTGCCGGGCACGGATGCTGCCGCCATCGAGCGGGCCTACCGGGAGAGCTCGGGACGTGCGGTGGCCATTCTGGTCCGCCTCTTCGGTGATATCGACCTTGCCGAGGAGGCGGTCCAGGAGGCCTTTGCCGTCGCCGCGGGACGCTGGACGGCCACCGGGGTGCCGCCCAACCCCGGCGGCTGGATCGTCACCACGGCCCGCAACAAGGCATTGGACCGCCTGCGGCGGGAGTCGTCCCGCTACGGCCGCGAGGCACAGGCGGCCCGGCTGCACGCGAACGCCGAGCCAACAGAGGTGGGGCCGGTGCACGACGACCGCCTCCGGTGATCTTCACTTGCTGTCACCCCGCCCTCGCCGCCGAGGCCCAGCTTGCTCTTACGCTCCGGCTCATCGCCGGGCTGCAGACCCCTGAGATCGCCCGCGCCTTTGTCGTGCCGGAGGCGACGATCGCCCAGCGTCTCGTCCGGGCCAAGCGGAAAATCCGCGCCGCGGTATCCCCTACCGGGTGCCGCGCGACGCGGAGTTGCCCGACCGGCTCCCCCTTGTGCTGGCGGTCGTCTACCTCGTCTTCAACGAGGGATACACGGCCTCGGCCGGCGAGGACCTCGTCAGCTCGGAACTGTGCGCCGAGGCCATCCGACTCGCGAGGTTGCTAGCCGAGCTGATGCCCGACGAGCCCGAGGTCTGGGGCCTGCTGGCCCTGCTGCTGTTGATCGAGGCCCGGAGCCAAGCCCGCACCACGCCCGACGGCTCACTGGTCGTGCTCGCCGACCAGGACCGCAGCCGATGGGACCACGCCATGGTCGTCGAGGGCCAGGACCTCGTGCGGGCCTGCCTGCGCCGCAACCGCCCCGGGCCCTATCAGCTTCAGGCCGCGATCAACGCCGTGCACAGCGATGCCCCCACGGCCGCCGAAACAGACTGGGGGCAGATCCTCGCGCTCTACGACCAGCTGATCGCGGTGGCCCCAACGCCCGTCGTGGCCCTCAACCGTTGCGTGGCCGTCGCCGAGGTGCACGGTCCTTCCCTCGCGCTCGAACTCGTCGACCAGCTCGGCCTCGACGGGTATCACTTGTTCCACGCGACGCGCGCAGATCTACTACGCAGGCTCGGCCGCCGCGGCGACGCCATCGCCGCATACGACGCGGCCATCGCCCGCACCGCCAACCGCGCCGAGCGATCCTTCATCCAACACCGGCGGGACAGTCTCTAACGGGGCCCGGCGCAAGAGGCCGCGGATCGGCCGCGGCTAGTGTCGCTGGTCGGGTGCGGCTGCTCGACGTCGCCGAGCAGCTCATCGTGGCGCTGGGAGACGGGGACTCAGACGCCGGATGACGGCGCTGCTGGAGGCACGCTCCGGTGTCGAGGACGTCGGGGCGCTGGCGAACTCGCCGCGGTCCGAGCCCGCGCTGGCCCGCGAGATGGAGCGGGATGCGCGCGGACCGGGCCGAGGCGCAGCTGCACAGCGGCCAGCCGGATGCTGGCCGCCTTCGCGCGCACGAGGTAGTCCCGGCTGGGCAGGCGCGGGACGGCGAGGGCGGCGGCGACGTTGTCGGCGAAACGGTCCGGCCAGCCGTGCCGTCCGGCCCGCGCGAACGAGACGAGTTCCTCGCGGGTCGCCGCGGCCAGCTCGGCCTAGGTGGGCCAGCGCCCCAGAAGCCGCAGCACGGTCGGCGCGCCGAGGTCGTCCCCGGTCAGCGTCAGGGCGGCCGGGAACGTGACTTGCAGGTCGGCCCGCAGCCGGTTGAGCAGCCGGCGCTGGTCCCGTGCGGCCCGCTCGTCGTCGCGGGCGAGCCCCCGCATCTCCCCGCCGATCTCATCGTGCGGAACCAGTGGCTTGCGTGCGGCGTGCCAGTCCAGAGCGATCAGGCAGCAGATTCGGGCGTCCTCGGCGTCGTCCTTCTTGCGCGCCGGGCCGCGGCGTCGCGTCGGGAGACGGAACCTACGGACCATCCCCGGCGAGGTACGCCGCAACGGCGTAGGTGGCTGCCCGGTCGAGGTTGTGCCGGGCCCGGTCGTAGCGCCGGGTGGTGCGGGGGGTCGGCGTGCCCGGCGGCGTCCTGTACGTCGCGCAGGGACACGCCGGCGTCGAGGGCCAGGGTGACGAACGCATGGCGCAGGCTGTGGGGGCTGAGCCGCTCGGCGCAGTCCAGGCCGGCGGCCCGGGCGAGGCGGCGCACCAGGCGGAACGCTGCCGGTTTCCGCCGGTTCGTCGTAGCGACGGCCGCCGCCGGTGATGAACAGCGGGCCAGTGTCCCGCCCGGTGAGGTAGTCGTCGAGGGCCCGGGCGGTGACCGGGGCGAGCACGACTGTCGCTCGCCGGCCGCCTTTGCGGGTGATGTGCAGCACCCGGTGGCCTCGCTCGGTGCCGAGGTCGGTGGCGTCGGCCGCCAGCGCCTCACCGATGCGCAGGCCGTTGTGGGCGAGCAGGGTGAGCAGGGCCAGGTCCCGGCTGCTCTGGCCGGCGCCGGCGGCGGCCCGTTGCCGGGCGAGGGCGAGCACGGCCCGGAGCTGGTCACGGTCGAGCCCGGTGGTCTGGCTGTCGTCAGCGACTTTGGGCCGGCGCACGCCGGCGACCGGCGACCGGTCGATGAGGTCTTCGTCGGTGGCGTAGCGGTAGAAGCCGGCGATCGCGGACAGGCGCCGGGCCACGGGTTCGGAGGGGCTCGACCTCATGCGCTGTGGTCATACTTCTGTCGTCTCGATCACGTCCATGTGGAGCTCTGCGAGCCCCACGAGCTCGCCGAACCAGACCTCGCCCGACGACCGGTGCCCGGCCATCAAGCCGGCCGCGTCTGCCGATTCTGGGCGCTGGCGTGCGGCGTCACCGAGGTCGTCATCCGCTGGAAAGAACCCGAAGACATTCTGTGCAGGCGCCATCGACGCTGGTCGCGGTGGGCTTCGGCGTCCTGGGGCTGGTGAGCATCATCTTCTCGCTGCTTTTCCTGGTCGGACAGTGGGCCTTCGGCAGCCTTTCGCCGCGGCTGACCCTGTTCCGTGACGACCCGATCGTGTGGCGGACGTTCGCCTTTGCCGCTTGCCCTAGTGGATGGGGTCGGCCGAGTCCAGCTGCCAGGGCCCGTCGGGCCCGGTGTGCGTAGCAAGCCAGTGTTGCGCGTGGCTGCGGCCGAGTTCGATCAGGGCGGCGGCGAACTCGGGGGCGAAGAACAGGTAGGACAGCAGGGCGCCATGCCCGGCGCGGCCGCCGATCAGGCGCACGAGCAGCGCCAGGTCGACCGAGCGCAGCGCGTCCCGGCCCTCGTAGTACTCGGCGAAGACCCGCTCGGCGAGCTGATCGATCTCTTGGCGCAGTGCCGGGGCCACGTAGATGAAGGGGATTCGCCGGTAGCGCCAGCCGTCCGCGGCCCTGACCTCGTCGCGGCGGTCGCCCAGCATCTGGTTGACTCGGGCGAGGGCCCGGACGTCTTGGAGAAGCGAGTCGGCGAGCGCGCCTTCCAGAAGGGCTGCTGCGCCCGTGAAGGCGTCCGGCGGCTCGTCGGAGGCCAGCGTGTGCGGGGTTTGGGCGATGGCGTTGAGGCCGATGACGACGAGCCGGTCGACGCCGAGGCTCAGCGCGGGCCGGACCGGTGCGTTCAGCCGGGCTCCGCCGTCGAGATACCAGCCTTGGGCCCGCGCCGGCTGCGAGACGTGGACGGCGGGGAAGAGGGCCGGGATCGCCATCGAGGCGCGGACGTGTTCGTCGCTTAGGCGGGTAGCAACGTAGTCAAGACCTGCGCCGACGTCCTCGGGTGGCAGCGTTCCGCCCTCCACGAAGAGCACGCTCTCGCTGGTCGCCGCGGAGGTGGCGACCACGGCGGTGGCGTAGACCCGTCCGGCCTCGACGTTGCGGTGCAGTTGCGCGAAGTCGATCACCCGTTGGACGGTTTCGGTCAGCGGGGTCGTGTCGAGCAGCGCCTTTAGCTGCACGCCGGGCACACCGAGCACACCGCCGATGTAGCTCAGCTCGCGCAGCGCCGTCGACGGCGCCAGCAGCGGCGCCAAGACCTGCTCCCAGCGCAGCGAGCGCCACAGGTCAATCCCCCCGGCGACCGCGTCGGCGGTGCCGAGGTGGGCGTTGGCGGCGAAATACGCGATGTTGATCGCCCCGACGCTGGTTCCGACCAGCACGCTCGGGCGCTGGCCAGCCGCCTCCAACGCCGGCAGCAACACCGATAGTGCCCCGACCTCGTAGGCCCCCCGCGCGCCGCCCCCGGCCAGCACCAGCCCGACTCGCTCCTCGCCCACATCCGAATCCTCTCAGCGGCGACTGGCAGTGGATACCAGGGGAGCAATCCGGCTTGAGCCTTCTATTGCCGAACGGTAGCTAGCCTGAAGCAGTCTCGTGTACATCCGTTCCAGGCGCTCTAATCTGACGGCTGCGCGGATCATCCTCGACCCCGGTATAGGACCAGCGGGAGCCAGACGGCGCTCAGGCTGGCGAGTGGAACGTCCCAGCTCTCCGACCCTTCCTGCACCCCCGACCGCTCGGCCAGCATGTCTGGGTGCAGTCGATAGAGCACACTCCCGAGCAGGGTGAGGTAGCCGACCAGGTAGACTAGATACGCCCAGGCTGCCGGCCAGGTCGGGTGGCCCGAACCGGCCAGCAGCAAGGCCGCGGACACCGCCAGGAACACGGCATTCTTCATCGCCCACAACCTGCCCCCGCGGCGCCTGTCGGCCGCTCCCCGCATCACCCCGGGACGCTCATGGCGCCTCCAACCCCAGCCAGGCTCTGCCCGGACGGACCTCATAACCAGGCGTTCGGTAGAGCCGTCCGGACGTCACCCACCCGTCCTACCCCTCTCCCTGCGGATCGCCAGCTCCACCGCCGCCAGGTCCTTCCCGGTGCCCAGCGACCCCGCGGCCAGCGCCGCCAGGCGCTCTACCTCGGCGGTGAACTCGGCCTGGAGCCCGGCGCAGAGCCCCCTTTTTCGCCCTCCGCCTCCTCCCGTGCCGAGCCCCCGCCGGCGGCCGGCGCCGAGACCGGACTGGCCTCACAGATCGCCTCGTTGACCTCCACGATCTGCTCCGACAGCGCGCCGAACTGCTGGTAGCCGACCAGCTCACGGCGCACCTTGTCCACCTCCTCCGGCGCGAGCTGCCGTCCTCGGGTGCCGCGCCCGGGCACCGTGCGGGTCCACAGGT
>JADGOU010000194.1 GCA_017882835.1 Frankiaceae bacterium
GGCGGAGCCAAGCCGTCGCCCGACAAGCCCTAGCCCTTGTTACGGTTCGGAGCTTGGGGTAGACCGGGGAACATGTCCCTACAGCGCCCGGGTCGCACCGGACCCGTACGATCTGCTGCCGCCGGTCCCGTCGTTCACCCTCGACAGCGACGACATGGAGGACGGCCAACCGCTCGGCCTCGAGTTCGCGCATTCAAGCGCCGGCGGTGCCAACCTGTCGCCCCAGTTGCGCTGGTCCGGTTATCCGAGCAGCGCGCGCGGGTTCGTCGTCACCGTCTACGACCCGGACGCGCCGACCGGCTGCGGCTTCTGGCACTGGGTGCTGGTCAACCTCCCTGCCTCCACCACCGAGCTTCCCCGCGGGGCGGGATCGGCGGACGCTCGCCTCCCCAGCGGGGCGTTCCACGTCCGTAACGACTTCGGCGAGCGCAGCTACGGCGGCGCCGCGCCACCGCCCGGCGACCGGCCGCACCGGTACGTCTTCGCCGTCCACGCCCTCGACACCCAAGAGCTGGAGGTGGACGAGAACGCCACGCCGGCCTACGTGGGGTTCAACCTGACCTTCCATGCGGTGGCTCGAGCCACAATGCGCCCGACATACGCGATCGGTTGAGGTCGCAGGACTAGCTAGGCGGGGCAGGGCGTTCACCTGCTCAGGCGCGCCTAGTCAGCCCACGAAAGCGGCAGTAGACCCCATCAAGGAGGCACTGCAGGCCTTTCCTCCGGCGCCCCGCTTAGGCCGGTCCAGCGACGGCGGATCCGCTGCCGATGTCCACTCGGCGGCTGTGGGGCATGAAACGAACGCGGGCCCGCGGGTCAGGCCGGGGACTCCCGCTGCGCCATCTCCCGGTAGAGGTCGGCGGCGCCGGAGAACCGGTACACCCAGTCGGCGAAGCTGGGCGACAGCGCGGCGACCGCAAGCAGCGGTCGCATGGGCCTTGGCGTGACGACGAGCTCGGAGCGACCCTCGCCGATTGCGCTGACGACGGCATCGGTGACCTTCTCAACCTCGACGACTCCGACCAGCAGCGGCGCCCGTACCCCTCGATTCGCATGCCGGGTCCACATTCCCTCGGCGACGAAGCCGGGACACACGACGGAGAAGCCGATCCCTCGTCCGCGGTACTCGCGCCGCAACGACCGGGTAAACGCGATCAGCCCGGACTTTGTGGCGGCGTAACCCTCGGCGTGGGAGGGGGCGACCAGCCCGGCGAGGGAGGAGATGTTCACGACGTGCCCGCTGCCACGCTCCAGCATCCCCGGCAAAGCCAGCCGGGTCAGTGCCATCGGGGCGAGCAGGTTGACAGCCACCTCTCGCTCGAGCTGCGCCGGTGACACGGTGTCGAACGGGCTCACCGTTTCCACCGCGGCGTTGTTCACTAGCACATCGATCGGGCCCAACTCGGCCTGTGTCCGCTCGATGAGAGCGAGCCGTTGATCGGACAGAGCGACATCGGTGGGGATCGCCACCGCCTTTACGCCACACTGCCGGGCCCGTTCGGCTACCCCGGCGAGCTCTGCCGCCGAGCGGGCCGCCAGCAGCAGGTTCGCCCCGCACTTCGCGAGCGTGTCGGCGATGTGTGGGCCGATCCCATACGAGGCGCCGGTGAGGACAACGTTACGGCCCCGAAGCTGCATCCTTCTCTCCGATCGGTCAAAGGTTCCGAATGACCTCCGGCGGTGGGAAGCCGACCGACCCGATCCTGCCGAAGGCAGCGCCGTCGGTGGGCCGCGATCCCGCCGGCAATTGCACCGGACCGCCAGCGGCGCCGTCACCGGAGAGCCTCACCCCGCCGATGGTAACGGGCGCTGACCGTCCATAGCTGCCGGCAATGCACGACGACGCCTTGCACCGTCGGCGGAACTCCGGCGACGTAAACAACCGCAGCGCTCGGGCGACGTCCTCCACGTCCAGGTGGACGAGAGCGGCATTCGGGTTCGGCGAGGTCCATAGACCGCGCCCGTCGGTGATGCCGTAGGAGCGCCGCGAGCATGGTGGCCACCTCACAAGGACCGCAGACGCTGCTGTCCAGGCCGTTCAAGGACAGCAGGTACAGCTGCCCCTGGTCGGGTGCGGCGAGCATCGCTCGTTCCAGCCATCAGTCTGACCGCTGTAGGACATGGCCACCGGCGCGATGAGCTGCCCTTTTGGGCGACCTAGAACTCTCGCTCAAGTCGCCGAAGCATGTTGGCCAGGAAGTATTACGGCATCGGCAGCTATGCCCGCCTCACGGCGTGTGGGGGTATGGCGGTGTTTCACCTGGTGGGCGACCTCAATGGTCTTGTTGGCAAGTCCCCGCAGCTCTTCGTTCGGAATGCCGGGAAGGGCATCCTCGATGTACCGACCCAAGCGCTGCTTGGTCTTGTCTGGCGCGGGGAGTGTCTCTCCCTGCCGAAGGTGCTTCCCGGGGTCATACACGGTCCGGCCAAGTGCCTCTAGCACTCCGACACAGTGCGTGCCGACTGCGCGGTAGTCCTGCGGCGTCGTTGCCGACCGGAAGCGACGGCAAAGTTCGCGGATCTCCTCATCGACGACAGGCCACCCTGTGCCGGCACGGGGAGAGACGGGGTCGGCGAGGGCCTCGAACAGGGACTCCTCGAGGCGGATCAGCCGAAGGTGCAACGGTTCAAACAACTCCTCAAGAAGGTCGCGACGCTTCTGCCATGACCGGGAGGCGTCCCGCTTCAGCCAGTAGGACCTGAACATCGAGAGGTTGCGGAACGGGAGGTCGAACTCCACGTTCAAGCGACCTAGTGGTGTGCCGGGTGGCCCCCGCCGCGGCCGCCGGCTGATCCGCCGGCGCCGCCACGGCGTTCCGCGACACGAGCATCCGGGTGTTCGCGGCCCGCCGGCGCGGCCCGGCACCGCCCGGGACGGCCGGTGCGAGGCCGCCCGGGCGCTGCAGCAGCGGGTGTGGGCTGCCCGGCGGCTCTCGGCGGTGCACGTGGCCGCGCTGGTGCGGGTGTTCCTGGTGCTCGCGCCGCTGGGCGGGTGTGGCCGCGGATCCGGCCGCGGCCTCGGCGGCGGCCCGCTGCCCGGCCAGCCGCCGGCGGTGGGCGGTGGCCGCGGCCGCCAACTGCGCGGTGTGCGAGGGCCGGACCGCGCCCGCGGCGTCGGTCCACCAGCCCAGCCGGGCCCCCGCCAGCTCGGCGACGTCGCGCAACGCACTCCACGCGCTGGCCCCCGGCAGCTCCCACACCGCGTCGTGCCGAGCCTCCAGCGCGATTGCAGCCCGGCCCGCGACCGCCCAGGCGTCCCCGGCGCCAAGCATCTCCGTGGGCGCCGCTCGAGAGGGCGAGAAGGTGGGCAGCGCCCGCAGTGCATCGCCAAGCACATGGGCGGGATCGTCGACCAGCTGGGCCAGCTCTGGCGTGCCCCGAGCCCCGGCGCTCGGGCCGGTCAGCAGGCCGGTCAAGGCGCGGACCTCACTCACCACCGCGTCGCGCGCGGCCAGCGCCCGCGGCGCCTCCGCCGCCGGCAGCGGCCCCTCGTTGGCCTCCGGCGGACCGGCGGCCAGCAGCCGGGCCGTGGCCGCGGTCAGCTCCGCGAACGCGGCCGGGTAGTTCACCGCCGACCGGCCAGGATCCGCTCCGCCTCGACCAAGTGGCGCGCCGCCCGCGCGCACCCGAACGCCTCCGGCACGGACGTCAGGGACCCGGCCGCCGTCTGCATCCGGATCCGTACGGCGCGCAGTACCTCGGCCACGTTCCCCATGCCAGGGTCGACCGCGAGCAGGTTGGGCAAGGTCCGCGGCTCCAGCAGCTCATCCGCCGCCGCCACCACCGCGCACAGCGCCTCGGTGGGCAGGTCGTCGGCCCGCTCGTTCAGCACTGCCCACAGCAGCTCCCGGTCCGTCTCCACCGCCACGTCCACCCGTGTACCCCTCATCGCCCCGACCGGCACCCTGCCGCATCCTGCCGTGCCGGCGGGTACGCCGGATGGTGCCGGGTGGACGGGGTTGAAGCGACGTACCGCACCGGGCGGCCTGTCCCCAGCCTGCGGTGACCACGCCGCGCTGTCGGCTCACCCCGCTACGGTCCGGCGCCGAGGAGGTGCCGGGTATGGAGGTCGTAGGCGACGACGACTCGTGCGTCGAGGCCCGCTGGCGGGACCTGCCGCGGATCGCCGTCGGCAGCCTCCGCAGTTCGGTCTGGGCGGTGTCGACGCCGGTACAGCGCTGCGTGCTGGCGTTGTGGGCGCTGGCGGCCTTGGCGTGGGCGGTCTCGGCCGGGGCGGCCGGTGGCCGGGCTGATGGCCGCAGCCGGTGTGCTCGCCGGCCTGAGCGGCTTCGCGGTGGCGGGTCCGGTCGGGGTTCTGGTGGCGGCGCGGGCCTCCCCCCGGCGCCGGCTGCTGGCCGCCGTCACCCCGGCCTACGTCGCGTCTCTGCGACTGCGGGCCACCCGTCTGGAGGGACAGCCGGCATGGCAGGCAGCCGACTACACCGCCCACCCGCACGGGCACGGTTACGGCGCCGCCCTGCGGGACCGGCTCCAGCGGCTGGCCACCGCCGACGGCCGCGCGATAGTGCTCACGGCCGCGAACCGGGCCCGGGCCGGGACCGGCTCGAACGACCGCAACAACCCCAACCAACAGCCGCCTAAAAGATCTTCATCCACAAGTCTTGCCTATTGCTCCAGGATGCCGGGACGATGGCCTCGAACTCGCCGATCTAGTGATGGGGGACACAGATGGCTGAGGTCCGCGGCGTACGGCGCGGTCGGTGCGGATAGCGGGTGGGCTGGCCACGCCGGTCACCAGTGGCCGGCGGCGAGGCGATCGAGTTCTGGCCCCACGGTGAAGGCGTCCGCGACTCTCAATGGTCGGGGCTCTACGACCCATTACCGGATCAGCAACGACGGGCTCGTTGAGCCCGGCGGATGGATCTCAGCGTGCATCCAGAATCGAAAGGCACGTTCACGTCGGAGTTGGCTAAATAGCCTAAAGCGCTAGCAGATCATAACGTGCGTACCCAAGCGATTCCAGAGATTGGAGAAGAAATGGCAGCAAACCCGGAGAAGCCGCCCCTCGCCGACGATCACGTCGCCTTGGGAGCCACGTTCGACACCGCCAGCACGCGCGCCGGCGTAGCCGTCCATCCATCCGGAACCCAGAGCCCGTCCGAACACGATGCGGTCGGAACCGATGCGCCGGATGCGCGTCGATCGTCGTACAAGCTGCCGGTTTCCGGTGTCAGCGAGGGCAAATAGAAGTGCTCAGGTTCTGCAACAGTCACAACGAAGACGTATGGGTCGCCTACATGTTTCACAGCCCCGGCGATTGCGGCGGCGAAGGAAAGGACTGGCAGACCATCGGCTGGTTTCACGTCACCCCCGGGTCGTGCGCCACCGTCTACGCCAACGACCTCGACAACGTGCACAACCGATACTGGTACTTCTACGCCGAGAACGCTTCACGAACGTTTGTCTGGGCGGGCCCGGTCAACGTCTACGTGACCGACCAGGCGTTCAACCATTGCCTCGGAATCGGGACCTCGACATCACGAATCGTCGGATTCCGTGCCTTCGATGTCGGCGACAACGAAGACTTCACCACGACCCTGACCGGCTGAGCGAACTCGGGCCAGCAAAAGCAGCGAATTAGCCCCGCTGTTGCAGTATGACTTTGATGTTGGTGGCCGACACGGGCCACAGATGCGCGAAAGTGCCTGCTCAGGACGGTTAGACCGGGTTAGACCGAGATCCGCCGCTAACGCTGTGATCTTGTTCCGGGCGGCGTGACCTCTGTCGCTGCATCGTCCGGGTGGGTGTGGGCGTACAGAAGCACCCGACGT
>JADGOU010000195.1 GCA_017882835.1 Frankiaceae bacterium
ATCCAGCCACAGACCGAGATCGTCGACCAGAATGGCGTCGCCCGCGGTCGCCGACCGCAGTACCGCCGGCACGTCGGCGTTCTCTACCGTCTGCCACCACGGCGGCCGGCGCTCGCGGTGCCGGCGCACCCGGGCGGCCCACTCGGCGTCGCCCGGACGATCGGCCGCCGTGGCCAGGTAGGTGACACTCGGCTCGGCGGCGAGCATCCGTTCCGCGATCGCGGACTTGCCGGAACGCGCACCGCCCAGCACGAGCACCCGCCGGGGTGCCGGCCACGCGTTGTGGCCATCGGGCGCAATAGTGATCGCGGTGCCGTCCCGGGGCGCCTGCACTCCCCAGGCCCGCAGCCGGTCGTCCAGCTCCGGGGGCGCCGGGTTGCCGTGCCCGAGGTGAATGGCGGCCACCCGGGTGCCGGTGGTCACGGCACCGCGCCGACGCAGCTCGGCCACGGTCGCGGCGTACCCCTTCAGGTCGTGGTGGTGCGGACCGGCGTCGCCGGCGTCGCCCGCAGTCTCCTCCAGCAACACCACGTCGTAGGCCGCGTTGCGCACCTCATCCAGCGTGCGCGCGGGCAGCGGACCGGTGTCGGTGGCCCACAGCAGCCGGGTGCCGTCCGGGCCAGTCAGGTCGTAGAGCACCGCCGGCCCGACGGTCGGGGTGGAGTGGGCGGCGGCCAGTACCCGGACGTTGTAGCCACCGACGCGCAGCCGGTCCCCGGCCTTGACGGCGTGCGGACGCACCGGCTGCTGCTCACCGGCCCACTGGGCCACGCTGGCCAGTACGGCCGGGGGGCCGACGATGTCGAGTGGATGGCGGGCCTGGGTCCAGCTGCGCCACATCAGCGCCGGCGGACCCCAGTGGTCCGGATGCGCGTGGGTTACCAGCAGATGCCGTACGCCGGCCAGTGACCGCCCTAGCCGGGCCGCCGACCGGGGAGCGTCCGGACCGCACTCAAGCATGAGCGTGCCGTCGACCAGGGCGGCGGTCTGCGCCCGGACTTCACCGGCCGCCCGCATGGCCGCGCACGAGCGGCATTCGCAGAACGGGTTGGGCCACCCGTCGGCCGACCCGGTGCCCAGCAGGAGCACGTCCATAGCCAGACCGTAGCGAGGGGTCGGCACTAACCTGGCGAGGGCGCCGGCACGGCAAAGCGGAGCCCGGCGGTTGCCCTGACTGAGGCACAAAGGCAAGGGAGCAGTGCGATGGCCTGGACGTGGCGGTATGAGGCCGAGGGCGGTGCGCCGGTCGACCCGGCCGAGGCGTTGGCGGCCGAGGCCCCGGCGGCCGAGGCCCCGGCGGCCGAGGCGTTCCCCACCCAGGCCGACGCCGAGACCTGGCTCGGGGAGAACTGGCGCGAGCTGCGGCACGCCGGCGTGTTCCAGGTCAGCCTGCTCGACGGCGAGCGGGTGGTGTACGGCGGGATGAGCCTGAGCGCGCCGGACTGAGCGGGCGCAACTGAGCGGTTCGATCAGGTCTTGCCGGCCGGCGGCATCGCCGGCAGCGCCTCCGCGGTGTAGGTGCACCCCGGGTTCCAGAGCAGGAAGCTCTGGATGCCGTCGTCAAAGGTGCCCTTGATCTGCGCCGCCACCTCGGGCACGCCGTAGTGCACGCCGAGGGAGAAATCCTGCAGCCACGGGACCACCTTGGCGGCGGTGCCGTCGGACTTGGCCTGAAAGTCCTTCAGCGAGCGGACCACGATGTCGTAGGGCTGGGCGTTGGGGTTGGCCACGTTGTACTCGCCCTTGGCCCAGTGCGACGGGTACACCATCGGGGCGACGTAGTCGGAGCTGCGCGCGATTGCGCCCACGTCCTGGGCGATCTCCTTGGGGCGGGTGGCGGCGATCCCAAACACCGAGATGCCCAGGTAGCTGCCTTCGGCGCGGACGGCCTTGCGGGTGTCAGCGATGAAGGAGGAGATCGAGTCCTCCGGCGTACCCTCCAGCCCCGGGAAGCTCATTCTGGGCAGCGGGCCGTCGGGCCGGCGGATGTAGTCGTAGAGGATGTCGTCGAAGCCGGCCTTGGCCGCCTCGGTGGCGATGTCGATGTTGTACTTGCGCACGTCGGGGTTGGCGAAGTTCGTGAACGAGATCTTTCCATACGTGCTGGCGTACGGCTGGCCGTCGGCAGCCTGGATCACCATGTCGTGCCGACCGCTGTTCCAGGCCCACTGGGCGAGCTTGGGGTCGCGAAAGGCGACGATGCGGCCGACGACACGGATGTTGGCCTTGTGCAGCTCGTCGATGGTGGCCTTCAGGTCGTAGATCTTGCTGCCCGCCCCGGCCTGCTGCGCCAGCGGCACCCGGGAGTTGTAGCCGATCACTCCGTCCTCGTCCTTGATGTCGAGTTCGACGGTGTCGATCTTGTGCTGCTTGGCCAGCTCGAGCACCGGCTGGCGGAGCTTGTCGTAGGCCCAGGCCAGCGACGTCATGTGGACGCCGCGCATCTCCGGATGCGTCACGTTGACGGCCACGTCCTGGGCAGTGACGTTGCCGGCGGCGTCGGTGGCGGCGAGGTGCACGCCGCCCGGCGGCCGGTCGTAGCGCAGCCGGAACGCCCCCTTGTCCAGGCTGACCGGCTTGCCGTCCGCGGTCAGCTTGGCCTGCTCCACCTTGCCGGTGATGGTCACGGCGTCCTTGATCCCGACGTTCTTCGGGACACTGACGTCGAGCCGTGGCGGCGTGGTGTCGACGGTGAACGAGCGCGTCGCGGTCTTCGAGCCGAACGGCAGCGGGCCGGTACCGACGGCCTCCAGCCGGTGTCGGCCGTCGGTCAGCCCGGCGGGGGTAAGCGCGAAGCCATTGCCGTCCGGCTGCAGCGCCACTGGCCTTCCGTCCAACGTGACCTTGGGCGGATCGTTGCGGTTGCCGGTGACGTGCAGCCGCAGGTCCTTGACGGCGGCGGCGCTGAGCACCGTGCCGTCCTTGAGCCCGCTCACCTCCGGGCCGCCGCTGGTGGCGGCGATGGTGGTGGGAACGGCAACCACGGCGACGGCCAGCACGCCGAGCAGCACGGTCGCCCGGCGAGTGAGGCGGAACCGACGGTGGCCGAATCGGAGTCGAGCGGGCACGGGCTTCCTCACGGCGGGAGGCGGGGAGTCCGGAGCAGGGACGACGGTCAGCTCCCGCGGGGAGGTACGCATCGGCTGGCCGGTGCCCGACACCGTATCCCGGCCACGCCACGCCGCTTTGTCGCCACGCCGCGCCCTGCCGGCGTACCCGGTACCCGCTGCGGGTGGTTGGCGGGGTAGCCGGCGCGGGCCGGCCGTCGCGATCGTGGTGCGCGCAGTGCTCGCTCGGACGGCGTGTCGCGGACACCAGCAAGCACCACGATCACCACGGGGGCTGCGGCGGGGGCACCGCGGGCGGCTGATTGCACAGATCACGGAGGCCGCCTAACCCCCACGAACTTATGACGCCGACCACTACTAAGGTCCGGGGATGGAGTTTCGGCGTCTCGGCGGCAGCGGTCTGCACATCAGCGAGCTGGCCTACGGCAACTGGCTCACGCACGGCTCCCAGGTCGAGGAGGACGCCGCCACGGCCTGCGTCCGCACGGCTATCGACGCCGGCATCACCACCTTCGACACGGCCGACGTCTACGCCGAGACCAAGGCGGAGTCGGTGCTGGGTCGGGCGCTGGCCGGCGTCCGGCGGGAGTCCTACGAGCTGTGCACCAAGGTCTACTGGCCGACCGGGCCGGGCCGCAACGACCGAGGCCTGTCTCGCAAGCATGTGATCGAGTCCTGCCACGCCTCGCTGCGACGGCTGCAGACCGACTACGTCGACCTCTACCAGGCCCACCGGTACGACGTGGAGACGCCGCTGGAGGAGACCCTGCGCGCGTTCGACGATCTGGTTCGCGACGGCAAGGTGCTTTACGTCGGGGTGTCGGAGTGGCGCGCCGACCAGGTCGCCGCAGCCCTGACGCTCGCCGACGAGATGGGTTTCGACCGGATCATCTCCAGCCAGCCGCAGTACTCGATGCTGTGGCGGGTCATCGAGGCCGAGGTGCTGCCGCTGTGCGAACGCGAGGGCGTCGGCCAGATCGTCTGGTCCCCGTTGGCCGGTGGCGTGCTGACCGGCAAGTACGCGCCCGGCGAGCCCGTGCCCGAAGGCTCTCGGGCAACCGACCCGACCGGCTCCCAATTCTTGCGCCGCATGCTCACCGACGATGTGCTGACGGCGGTCGCGCAGTTGGCGCCGCTGGCCGCCGACGCGGGGCTCTCGCTGGCGCAGCTATCGTTGGCGTGGGTGCTGCAGCGCCCCGGCGTGTCGGCCGCGATCATCGGGGCTACCCGGCCCGAGCAGGTGGCGGAAAACGTCAAGGCGGTCGGCGTCCGGCTCGACGAGGACCTGATGCGCCGGATCGACAACGTACTCGACCCGGTCGTTGAGCGCGACCCGGCCAAGACTGGCTGACGGCTGCCAGCGGCTCGCAGCTCAGGGTCGCTGACCGACCGAGACCTTCGGCGGGGGCACCCGTAGCCGGCGCATCTGGCTCGCCCGGGTAATGCTGTAGAAGACCAGCCCGCCCATCCGGCCGTCGTACTCGGGAAAGCGGGTTCGCGCGGTGCGGCGCACCAGCAGCCCTAGCCACACTGAGTCCGCCACCATGATGATCACCATGATGAACCACATCGCCACCGAGGCGGTCCGCACGAACGGCACCCGCACGAGCGTGCCGACGAACAGGACCACTGCCGCGATCAGGAACAGCGACAGCGCGTTGCGCCGGGAGTCCACCACGTCGCGCACCAGCCGGCGTACCGGTCCGGCGTCGCGGGCCGGCAGATAGCGCTCGTCCCCGCGGCGCAGGCCCTCCCGAGCCCGTTGGCGCTTCGCCCGCGCCTCGTCCCGGTTGAGCCGAGCGGCCTCCTTGCGGTTCGCCGGTGCGTGGGCCGGGCCGCGACGGTGCCGCTGCGCCTCGCTGCGCTTGGGTGTGGGGCGACCCTTGCCGACCGGGCGCCCCGAGCGCTCCGGCTGCTCGGGGCGCGCCATCGGATGCGCTCCGTCGGCGTGGGCCACGGGCTGCTGATCAACTGGACGACGTCTTACGCCGGGCAGCCGGACGGCCGGCAGTTTCACGAGTCAGCCCAGCGGTCGAGCACCAGCCGGGCCAGCAGTGTCAACTCGACGCCTGCCGGCAGGTCGAGATCGACGAGGCTGGCCATGCTCCGAGTCTCGCATATCGACCCGGTCCCACATCGACGCTGACTGTTGGTGCGGATGTGACGCCGTCTCCCGGCGCCAGCCGCGGTAGGCCTGCACGCACGGGCCCTCACCCAGTTCGTCCTGCTCCGCAACCGCCTCGGGCTACGCCGACCCATAACACCAAGTGCTAGATATGCTACTCACGGTGTAGCCAGGGGTTTGAGTGCTCGGCTCTCGTGGCCGTCTTGCCTGGACTCCTGCGCCGCTGTGACGACCAGGCGAGGCGGCGCGTCCCGGGCCGCCGCTCATCGGACCCGCGCAGCGCCGCGGCGCGCCACCACTCGGGCACGGCGGCGGCAGCCAGACGGTTACGGCAACATCTGTACCGACGGGGAGCAGGCGGTGGCAGGCGGTAGCGTCGAGCCCGTCGAGCCCGGTCCCACCCTGCCGTGCCCGGACCGTGACCGACGACTGCGGCGGGCTCGAGCGGACGAAGCGGCCGGCGTGGGCTTAGGTGCGGAACCGACGCCGGCCCGACCGGCCACCTTCGGGGCAGTGTGCGCGGTGGGTGAGTTCCGAGTGCTCTGGCTGGCCGACGTGCTCTCGCTGCTGGGCGA
>JADGOU010000015.1 GCA_017882835.1 Frankiaceae bacterium
GCGTAGGTCTTGGCCACCCCGTTGACCACCACGCAGCGGTCGGCCATCTCGGGCACCACCACTGGCAGCGACGGTGCGCTGTGCCCGTCGTACACCAGGTGCTCGTAGATCTCGTCGGTGACCACCCAGACGCGGTGCTCGACGGCCCATCGACCGATGGCCTCCACGTGCTCCCGCGGGTACACCGCGCCGGTCGGGTTGGACGGCGAGCAGAACAGCAGCAGCTTGGTCCGGTCGGTACGGGCGGCCTCGAGCTGGTCGACCGTCGCCAGGTAACCGGTGGTCTCGTCGGTCGGCACCTCGACCGGCACCCCGCCGGCCAGTCGAATGGCCTCCGGGTACGTCGTCCAGTACGGCGCCGGCAGCAGGGCCTCGTCGCCGGGGTCCAGCAGCGCGGCGAACGCCTGGTAGACCGCCTGCTTGCCACCGTTGGTCACCAGGACCTGGCCCGCTGGCACCGACAGGCCGGAGTCACGCTCGGTCTTGGCGGCGATGGCCGCGCGCAGTTCCGGCAGCCCGAAGGCCGGCGTGTAGTGGTGGAAGCGCGGCTGAGCGCAGGCCGCGACGGCCGCCGCGACGATGTGCGCCGGGGTGGCGAAGTCGGGTTCACCGGCGCCGAAACCGATGACGTCGCGGCCGGCGGCGCGCATCGCCTTGGCCTTGGCGTCCACCGCCAGGGTGGCCGACTCGGTGATCCTGCCGATGCGCGCGGACACCCGGCGAGAGGACGCAACCGTCTGGGCCGTTGTGGTGGACATGCGCCGATCGTCCCGTAGCGACGGGCGACCTTCAAACTCAGCTGCGGTGCGGGACCGGTGCGGAGGTAGGGCCGATCGCCGTTCATGTTGGCGCCTCGACACCGACCCCGTAGGATGCGTGATCTGGGCCGGTGGCCCTCGTTCCCGCGCGCCTGCGCGCAGGCGCGAGTACCAGCGCCAGGTGAAGGGGCGTAGCTCAATTTGGCAGAGTCCCGGTCTCCAAAACCGGTTGTTGCAGGTTCGAGTCCTGTCGCCCCTGCGAGCGGGCCGACGTCGCGGCCGGGCGATGCTGGCAGGTGGTTCCGCCGCGGTGTGGCACCGATGACTACTGGCCGGGGACGGGGAGGGCTATGACCGAGACGCGCGGGGGCGTGACCGCGACGACCGACCGGGTCGGAGCCAGGCCCCTGCCCGCGGGCGGCGGCAAGGGCTTCCGCGGCGGTCAGCGCAATCCATGGCGCCGGCTGTCGCTGTTCTACCGTGAGATCGTCGCGGAGCTCCGCAAAGTGATCTGGCCGACCCGCCATGAGCTGGTCACGTACACCTCCGTGGTCGTGGTCTTCGTCTCGGTCATGGTGGCCATCGTCTCCGGCCTCGACTACCTGTTCACCAAGGGCGTGCTGGCTGTCTTCGGTTGACCGAGACGGCTGCGGCGCTGGTCCACCGGCGCATTCGTCCCAACGTTTCATGCAGCGCTGTCCAGCGGTAAGGAAGTTTTCCTGTGTCCGAGTTCTCCGTTCCCACCGGCGACGCCGACGTTCCCGCGCGCGCCCGGTCCGAGCAGGAAGAGGCCGTCGAGGCGCTGACGACCGGGCTGGCGCCGGCCACCGAGGGCGACAGCGCCGACGCCGACGCTGCGGCGACGGGGCTCGGCCTGGCCGGCGACTCGGGCGGCTACCTCACTGACGAGACGGCACACGTGGAGCAGCCCACAGTCGCCGACGAGGTCGCTGAAGAGGACCCGGTCGCCGAGCTCCGGCGCGAGCTGGAGGCGGCTCCCGGCGAGTGGTACGTCGTGCACTCCTACGCCGGCTACGAGAACAAGGTGAAGGCCAACCTGGAGAGCCGGATCACCTCGCTCAACATGGAGGACTACATCTACCGGATCGAAGTGCCCACCGAGGAGGTCACGGAGGTCAAGGGGGGCAAGCGGCTGCTGGTTCAGCGCAAGGTCTTCCCGGGCTACCTGCTGGTACGGATGGACCTGACCGACGAGTCGTGGTCCGCGGTCCGCAACACGCCGGGGGTGACCGGCTTCGTCGGCCAGACCTCGCGCCCGAGCCCGCTCTCGATCAGCGAGGTCGCCAAGATCCTGGCTTCGCCGGCCCGGCAGGCCGCGAAGCAGACGGTAAAGCTGGACTACGAGGTGGGTGAGTCGATCCAGGTCACCGACGGGCCGTTCGCCACGTTGCCCGCCACCATCAACGAGATCAACCCGGACGCCCAGAAGCTCAAGGTGCTGGTGTCGATCTTCGGCCGGGAGACGCCGGTCGAGCTGTCGTTCAACCAGGTGGCCAAGATTTAGGCTGCATTTGCTCGACGTACTGATGCCCGCCTGCTGATCTATGCCCGCCGACCACCCGAACCGAGCACCGGAAGCCAGAGGACGCATGCCCCCCAAGAAGAAGAAGCTCGCTGCGGTGATCAAGCTGCAGATCAACGCCGGTGCGGCCACCCCGGCCCCGCCCGTCGGTCCGGCGCTCGGCCAGCACGGCGTCAACATCATGGAGTTCTGCAAGCAGTACAACGCGGCGACCGAGGCGCAGCGCGGCAACGTCATCCCGGTCGAGATCTCGGTCTTCGAGGACCGTTCGTTCACCTTTGTCACCAAGACGCCGCCAGCAGCCAAGCTCATCCTCAAGGCCGCCGGCGTGGACAAGGGCAGCGGCGAGCCCCACCGGACCAAGGTCGCCATCCTGACTCGTGACCAGGTGCGCGAGATCGCCCAGACCAAGATGGCGGACCTCAACGCCAACGATGTCGACGCCGCCGAGAAGATCATCGCTGGCACCGCCCGGTCGATGGGCATTACCGTCAAGGGCTGACTCCGTCGACGACTGACCGCCTGATGAGCCGACTGCTGACCCGGCGACCGCCGGGCGGGTGGGAGGGACCGCGGCGGCGGTTCCGCCAGGACCACGACCGGCCCGCTTGAGGCCGATAGGAGAACACGGATGAAGCGCAGCAAGGCTTACCGCAGCGCGGCCGAACGGATTGACCACGAGCGGCTCTACACCCCGCTGGAAGCCGTCCGACTAGCCCGGGACACCTCGACCACGAAGTACGACGCCACCGTCGAGGTCGCCATGCGCCTCGGTGTCGACCCGCGCAAGGCCGACCAAATGGTCCGCGGGACCGTGAGCCTGCCCCACGGCACCGGCAAGACCGCGCGGGTCGCGGTGTTCGCAACCGGTGACCGGGCGGCGGAGGCGGAAGCGGCGGGCGCGGACATCGTCGGCGCCGACGACTTGATCGAGCGGGTGCAGGGCGGCTTTGTCGACTTCGACGCCGCGGTGGCGACGCCGGACATGATGGGCAAGGTCGGCCGGCTCGGGCGCGTCCTCGGCCCGCGCGGATTGATGCCCAACCCCAAGACCGGAACCGTGACCAACGACGTCGGCAAGGCAGTCACCGACATCAAGGGCGGCAAGATCGAGTATCGGGTGGACCGGCAGGGCAACCTGCATCTGGTCATCGGCAAGACGTCGTTCGATGACCAGGCGCTGGTGGAGAACTACGCCACCGCGATCGACGAAGTGGTGCGGGCCAAGCCGTCGGCCTCGAAGGGTCGCTACCTCCGCAAGATCACGGTGACCACGTCGATGGGGCCCGGCATACCGGTTGACCCGAACAAGACCCGCAACCTGTTGGTTGAGGCCGCCAGCGCTTGAACCAAAGCCGGGCGACCGGTGTGCTGCCGACACCCGGTGTGCTGCCGACCGCGGTGTGCGACCGACCGCTTCACCCGCCGACCACTTCACCCGCCGTGGGCACAGTTTTGGGCGGGCCTCGAATTAGTGCCGTCGGCCGTCGGCGGGTGAAGACAGCGAAATCCGCCGCTTCACCCGCCGTGGGCACAGATTTGGGCGCGTGGGGGCCTCGAATTAGTGCCGTCGGCGGGTGAAGACAGCGAAATCCGCCACTTCACCCGCCGTGGGCACAGATTTGGGCGCGTGGGGGCCTCGAGTTAGTGCCGTCGGCGGGTGAAGCTGCCGCAGACGGCCGAGAGAAGCGCTTTGACCGGCTAGACGCGACCACCTAGGGTGTCGTTGTTCGATCCGAAGACCGCTGGTTGTTGTGCTCGCACGACCGAAGGCCCCGCAGTGTGGGCGGCCCGCGCAGGTGAGGACGTTGGCTGTACGGCCTACCGCCCGAGGTTGGCGGTGGCGACACGGCCCACGCCCCGTGCCCTGCGCCGGGGCGTTTTGCGTTGTGGCGCTTTTCGGATCGCACCCACCGGCCGTACCCGAAGGAAGAGGTCCATGCCGAGATCCGACAAGGCCGCGGCGGTGGCCGAGCTCACTGAGGCGTTCACCGGCGCCACCGCGGCGGTGTTGACCGAGTACCGCGGGCTGACGGTCTCGCAGCTGACCGAGTTACGACGTGCGCTCGGCGCGGACACTCGGTACGCCGTGGTCAAGAACACCCTGACCAAGATTGCCGCGCAGCAGGCCGGGTTGGCCGAGCTTGAGTCGTTGCTCGAAGGCCCGACCGCGATCGCCTTTGTCGACGGCGATCCGGTGGTGGCTGCCAAGGGTGTTCGGGACTTCGCCCGGACCCACCCGCGATTGTTGATCAAGGGCGGCGTGCTGGACGGGCGACCGGTAACCGCCGATGAGATTCGGCGACTGGCTGACCTGGAGTCCAGAGAGGTCCTGCTGGCGAAGCTGGCCGGTGCCATGCAGGGCTCGCTGTCGCAAGCCGTCAGCCTGTTCGCCGCTCCGCTGTCGCAGGCGGTGCGGCTGGCCGAGGCGCTGCGGCAGCAGCGGGCGGAGCAGGCCGACAGCGAACCGGCCGCGGAGTTGACCACCGAGCCCGGCACTGAGACTGCCGCGCCGGCCACCGAGCTGCCCGCCGAGCCCGGCACCGACCTGAGCGCCGCGCCCGCCGAGCCCGCCGAGCCCGCGAGCCAGCCCGCCACCGAGCTGCCCGCCGAGCCCGCGACCGAGACAGCCACCCCTGCCGACGGCACCCCCGCGTAGCCCGCGTTACCCGACCGACCCAACCACCCCGGCACCCCGCCGTACCAGGAAGGACCGCCGCCATGGCGAAGCTCAGCACCGACGAGCTGCTCGACGCGTTCAAAGAGATGACGCTGCTCGAGCTGTCGGAGTTCGTAAAGCAGTTCGAGGACACTTTCGGCGTTACCGCCGCTGCCCCGGTCGCGGTGGCCGCGGCCGCTGCGGGCGGCGGCGCGGCGGACGCGCCAGTGGTCGAGGAGCAGGATGAGTTCGACGTCGTGCTCGAAGGTGCCGGCGAGAAAAAGATTCAGGTCATCAAGGAGGTCCGGGCGCTGACCAGCCTGGGCCTGAAGGAAGCCAAGGACCTCGTGGACGGGGCTCCGAAGGCAGTGCTGGAGAAGGTCAACAAGGAGGCCGCCGACAAGGCCAAGGCCGTACTCGAGGGCGCCGGTGCCTCCGTCACTGTGAAGTAGCCGGCTAACCTGCGCTCCGCCGCAGCCGCGCGCGGCGGGGCGCTATCTCCGAGCTGAGTCGGGGTGCTTGACGTACGGGCCGGCATGCCGCACGCTGGACGGCGCTTGACGTACGGGCCGGCATGCCGCACGCTGGGCGGCAGCAGTGACGACAGCATCCATGATCCTCCTGGACGGCAGTGTGGCCCACGGCTATACTGCCTCTTTGCGCTGCCTAATGTCTTGCGCCCGCCGTTGACGCGGGCTAGTTGGCATGCGCTCACACTCGCCGCCGCGAGCCTCGGAAGGACCCCTCTTGGCCCCCTCGCGTACCAGCAGCACTCGCATGACCACCGCTCAACAGCCCGGCCGGATTTCCTTCGCCAAGATTCGTGAGCCCCTGGAAGTCCCCAACCTGCTCGCCTTGCAGACCAGCTCCTTCGACTGGCTGGTCGGCAACGACGGCTGGGCCGCTCGCGTCCAGGCAGACATCGACGCCGGCCGCGACGACGTCCCGACCACCTCGGGGCTGGAAGAGATCTTCGAGGAGATTTCGCCGATCGAGGACTTCTCCGGCTCGATGTCGCTGAGCTTCCGCGACCACCGGTTCGAGCCCACCAAGTACTCCGTCGAGGAGTGCAAGGACAAGGACATGACCTACGCGGCGCCGATGTTCGTTACCGCGGAGTTCACGAACAACACCACCGGCGAGATCAAGAGTCAGACGGTGTTCATGGGCGACTTCCCCATGATGACCGACAAGGGCACGTTCGTGATCAACGGCACCGAGCGGGTGGTCGTCTCCCAGCTCGTGCGATCGCCCGGCGTCTACTTCGACCGCGCCCTGGACAAGGTCACCGACAAGGAGACCTTCAGCTGCAAGGTGATTCCTAGCCGCGGGGCGTGGCTGGAGTTCGAGGTCGACAAGCGCGACACCGTCGGGGTGCGGATCGACCGCAAGCGCCGGCAGTCGGTGACGGTGCTGCTTAAGGCGCTCGGTTGGGACGACGCCCGCATCCTGGAGCGCTACGGCGCCTACGAGTCGATGCGAACGACGCTGGACAAGGACCACACCACCGGCCAGGACGATGCGCTGCTCGACATCTACCGCAAGCTGCGCCCGGGGGAGCCGCCGACCCGGGAGAGCGCCCAGACGCTGCTGGAGAACCTGTTCTTCAACCCCAAGCGCTACGACCTGGCCAAGGTCGGCCGCTACAAGGTCAACAAGAAGCTCGGCCTGGAGAACCCGCTGGCCCATGGCGTGCTGACCGAGGACGACGTGGTCGCCACCATCGACTACATCGTCAAGCTGCACGCCGGCGAGCCGGGCTTCGAGATCGACGACATCGACCACTTCGGCAACCGCCGACTGCGCACCGTCGGCGAGCTGATCCAGAACCAGGTCCGGCTCGGCCTGGCCCGGATGGAGCGCGTGGTCCGGGAGCGGATGACCACCCAGGACGTCGAGGCGATCACGCCGCAGACGCTGATCAACATCCGGCCGGTGGTGGCCTCGATCAAGGAGTTCTTCGGTACGTCGCAGCTCTCCCAGTTCATGGACCAGACCAACCCGCTGGCCGGCCTCACCCACAAGCGGCGGCTGTCCGCGCTCGGGCCGGGCGGCCTGTCCCGGGAGCGCGCCGGTTTCGAGGTCCGCGACGTGCACCACAGCCACTACGGCCGGATGTGCCCGATCGAGACGCCGGAAGGGCCGAACATCGGCCTGATCGGCTCGCTGTCCACCTTCGCCCGGGTCAACCCGCTGGGGTTCGTCGAGACGCCGTACCGCAAGGTGGTGGACGGTCGGGTTACCAACCAGATCGACCACCTGACCGCCGACCAGGAGGACCGTTACGTCATCGCCCAGGCGAACGCGCCGCTGGACGAGACCGGTGCCTTCGCCGAGGCCAAGGTGCTGGTCCGGCGCAAGGGCGGCGAGGTCGACTTCCTGCCCCCCGACGACGTCGACTACATGGACGTCTCGCCGCGGCAGATGGTGTCGGTGGCCACCGCCATGATCCCTTTCCTCGAGCACGACGACGCCAACCGCGCGCTGATGGGCTCGAACATGCAGCGCCAGTCGGTGCCGCTGCTGCGCAGTGAATCCCCGCTGGTGGGCACCGGCATGGAGGCCCGGGCCGCCAAGGACGCCGGTGACGTCGTCGTCGCCGAGAGGGCCGGCGTGGTCGAGGACCTCTCGGCCGACTACATCACCGTGATGGCCGACGACGGCACCCGGCGTACCTACCGGCTGCAGAAGTTCCGCCGGTCCAACCAGGGAACCTGCATCAACCAGAAGCCGATCGTGGACGAGGGCGACCGGGTCGAGGCTGGCGACGTCATCGCCGACGGCCCGTGCACCAACGACGGCGAGATGGCGCTGGGCAAGAACCTGCTGGTTGCCTTCATGCCGTGGGAGGGGCACAACTATGAGGACGCGATCATCCTGTCTCAGCGCCTGGTCCAGGACGACGTCCTGACCTCGATTCACATCGAGGAGCACGAGGTCGACGCCCGGGACACCAAGCTGGGCGCCGAGGAGATCACCCGGGACATCCCGAACGTCTCCGAGGAGGTGCTCGGCGACCTCGACGAGCGCGGCATCATCCGGATCGGGGCCGAGGTCTCGCCCGGCGATGTACTGGTCGGCAAGGTGACGCCCAAGGGCGAGACCGAGCTCACCCCGGAGGAGCGACTGCTTCGCGCGATCTTCGGCGAGAAGGCGCGTGAGGTGCGGGACACCAGCCTCAAGGTGCCGCACGGCGAGTCCGGCAAGGTCATCGGCGTCCGGGTGTTCAGCCGTGAGGACGGCGACGAGCTGCCGCCCGGGGTCAACGAGCTGGTTCGGGTCTACGTCGCCCAGAAGCGCAAGATCACCGAGGGCGACAAGCTGGCCGGTCGACACGGCAACAAGGGCGTCATCGCCAAGATCCTGCCGCTAGAGGACATGCCGTTTCTCACCGACGGTACGCCGGTCGACATCGTGCTCAACCCGCTCGGCGTACCGGGGCGGATGAACGTCGGCCAGGTCCTGGAGACCCATCTCGGTTGGGTGGCCAAGACCGGCTGGACTGTGGTCGGCGACGACGAGTCGTGGAAGGGGCGGCTGCGCGGCCTTGGCGCGGCGCAGGCGAGCCCCGGCACCAACGTGGCCACCCCGGTCTTCGACGGCGCCCGCGAGGAGGAGATCACCGGCCTGCTCGGATCGACCCTGCCGACTCGCGACGGGGAGCAGCTGATCGGCGCCACCGGCAAGGCCCGGCTGTTCGACGGGCGTACCGGCGAGCCGTTCCGGGAGCCGATCTCGGTCGGCTACATCTACATACTGAAGTTGCTGCACCTGGTCGACGACAAGATCCACGCCCGGTCGACCGGCCCATACTCAATGATCACACAACAGCCGCTGGGCGGTAAGGCGCAGTTCGGAGGCCAGCGCTTCGGCGAGATGGAGGTCTGGGCGCTGGAGGCGTACGGCGCTGCGTACGCCCTGCAAGAGCTGCTGACGATCAAGTCCGACGACGTCCTCGGCCGGGTCAAGGTCTACGAGGCCATCGTCAAGGGCGAAAACATTCCCGAACCGGGCATTCCCGAGTCGTTCAAGGTGTTGATCAAGGAGATGCAGTCGCTGTGCCTCAACGTCGAGGTGCTCTCCAGCGACGGCATGGCCATCGAGATGCGCGACACCGACGAGGACGTCTTCCGCGCCGCCGAGGAGCTGGGCATCGACCTGTCGCGGCGCGAGCCGAGCAGCGTCGAAGAGGTCTAGCAGCCGGTCGCCCGGCGCCGTGGTGCGCCGGGCAAGGCCGACTGCCGCACTGACTGCCTGAACGAGCAAACACCAACGAAAGCAGGCGAAACTCCGTTGTTGGACGTCAACTTCTTCGACGAGCTGCGCATCGGTCTGGCCACGGCCGATGACATCCGGACGTGGTCGCACGGCGAGGTCAAGAAGCCTGAAACGATCAACTACCGCACCCTGAAGCCGGAGAAGGACGGGCTCTTCTGCGAGAAGATCTTCGGGCCGACCCGGGACTGGGAGTGCTACTGCGGCAAGTACAAGCGGGTCCGGTTCAAGGGCATCATCTGTGAGCGCTGCGGCGTCGAGGTGACCCGGGCAAAGGTACGCCGGGAGCGGATGGGCCACATCGAGCTGGCCGCGCCGGTCACCCACATCTGGTACTTCAAGGGCGTCCCGAGCCGGTTGGGCTACCTGCTCGACCTGGCGCCCAAGGACCTCGAGAAGATCATCTACTTTGCCGCCTACCTGATCACGAGTGTGGACGCCGACCGTCGGCACGTCGACCTGCCGAGCATCGAGGCGCAGATCTCGGTCGAGCGGCAGCGGATCGAGGACAAGAAGAACGTCGACGCCGAGACCCGGCAGCGCAAGCTCGAAGAGGACCTGGCGGCCCTGGAGGCCGAGGGCGCCAAGGGCGACGCCCGCCGCAAGGTCCGCGAGGGCGCCGACCGCGAGCTGCGGCAGATCCGCGACCGGGCGCAGCGTGAGCTCGACCGCCTCGAGGAGGTGCTCGACACCTTCCGTCGGCTCGAGCCCAAGCTGCTGATCAGCGACGAGATCCTCTACCGCGAGCTGCGAGACCGCTTCGGGCAGTACTTCAGCGGCGGCATGGGCGCCGAGGCGCTGCAGAAGCTGCTGGAAACCTTCGACCTCGAAGCCGAGGCGGAGTCGCTGCGCGAGACCATCCGCTCCGGCCGCGGCCAGCGCAAGGCGCGCGCGCTCAAGCGGCTCAAGGTCGTCTCGGCCTTTCTCAACACCCGGAACAGCCCGATGGGCATGGTGCTGGACTGCGTCCCGGTGATCCCGCCGGACCTGCGCCCGATGGTGCAGCTCGACGGTGGCCGGTTCGCCACCAGCGACCTGAACGACCTCTACCGCCGCGTGATCAACCGGAACAACCGGCTCAAGCGGCTGCTCGACCTCGGCGCGCCCGAGATCATCGTCAACAACGAGAAGCGGATGCTCCAGGAGGCCGTGGACGCGCTGTTCGACAACGGCCGCCGCGGCCGGCCGGTCACCGGACCGGGCAACCGGCCGCTGAAGTCGCTGTCCGACATGTTGAAGGGCAAGCAGGGCCGGTTCCGGCAGAACCTGCTGGGCAAGCGGGTGGACTACTCCGGCCGGTCGGTCATCGTCGTGGGCCCGCAGCTCAAGCTGCACCAGTGCGGGCTGCCCAAGCAGATGGCGCTCGAGCTGTTCAAGCCGTTCGTCATGAAGCGGCTGGTCGACCTCAACCACGCGCAGAACATCAAGAGCGCCAAGCGGATGGTCGAGCGCGCCCGGCCGGTGGTCTGGGACGTGCTGGAGGAGGTCATCACCGAGCACCCGGTGCTGCTCAACCGGGCGCCCACCCTGCACCGCCTGGGCATCCAGGCCTTCGAGCCGCAGCTGGTCGAGGGCAAGGCCATCCAGATCCACCCGCTGGTCTGTACGGCGTTCAACGCCGACTTCGACGGCGACCAGATGGCGGTGCACCTGCCGTTGTCGGCCGAGGCACAGGCCGAGGCCCGGATCCTGATGCTGTCGAGTAACAACATCCTCTCGCCCGCGTCCGGTCGACCGATCACCTCACCGACCCAGGACATGGTCCTGGGGCTGTACTACCTGACTCTGGACCAGGCCGAGGCGCTCGGCGAAGGCCGGGTGTTCTCTAGCGTCGCCGAGGCGCAGATGGCCTACGACGCCCGCGAGCTCGACATCCAGGCCACGGTGAAGGTCCGGCTGGCGGACGCCGTGCCGCCCAAGGGCTGGGTGCCGCGTCGGGACGAAGAGGGAGAGCCGGTCGAAGGCCCCGGCACTGCAGCCGGGATCCTGCTGGAGACCACGTTGGGCCGCTGCCTGTTCAACGAGGCGCTGCCGGTGGACTACCCCTTTGTCAACGAGGAAGTGGCCAAGCGCCAGCTCGGCGCAATCGTCAACGACCTGGCCGAGCGCTACCCCAAGGTGCAGGTGGCCGCGACCCTGGACGCGCTCAAGGCGGCCGGGTTCCACTGGGCGACCCGGGCCGGCGTCACGATCGCCATCGACGACGTTGTCACCCCACCGCAGAAGCAGGACATCCTGGACAAGCACGAGGCGGACGCGGAAAAGATCGAGAAGCAGTACCAGCGGGGCGTGATCACCGAGCAGGAGCGCCGCCAGGAGCTGATCGAGATCTGGACCAAGGCGACCGCGGAGGTCGCCGACGCGATGGCGGCGCACTTCCCCCCGACCAACCCTGTCTACATGATGGTCCACTCCGGCGCCCGCGGAAACATGATGCAGGTGCGGCAGATCGCCGGCATGCGTGGTCTGGTGGCCAACCCCAAGGGCGAGATCATCCCGCGGCCGATCAAGGCTAACTTCCGCGAAGGCCTGACCGTACTGGAGTACTTCATCTCCACCCACGGGGCCCGTAAGGGGCTGGCCGACACGGCCCTGCGCACCGCTGACTCGGGCTACCTCACCCGCCGGTTGGTCGACGTCTCCCAAGACGTGATCATTCGGGAGGAGGACTGCGGGACCGAGCGGGGCATCACGCTGCGCATGGCCGCGGCCGGTCGCGACGGTGTGCTCAAGCGCGACGAGCACGTCGAAACCAGCGTCTACGCTCGCACGCTGGCGGCCGACGCCGTCGGTCCCGACGGCACGGTCGTTGCGCTGGCCGGCTCGGACCTCGGCGACGTGGTCATCACCAGCCTGGTCGAGGGTGGGGTCGAGCATGTCAAGATCCGCTCGGTGCTGACCTGTGAGTCCAAGGTGGGCACCTGCGCGGTGTGCTACGGCCGGTCGCTGGCCACCGGGAAGACGGTCGACGTCGGCGAAGCGGTCGGCATCATCGCCGCCCAGTCCATCGGCGAGCCGGGCACACAGCTGACCATGCGGACCTTCCACACCGGCGGCATCGCCGGCGAGGACATCACCCACGGCCTGCCCCGAGTGGTGGAGCTGTTCGAGGCCCGCACCCCGAAGGGCGTGGCCCCGATCACCGAGGTCGCCGGGCGGGTCAAGATCGAGGACACTGACAAGGCCCGCAAGATCACCGTTACGCCGGACGACGGGTCCGAGGAGCTGCCGTACTCGGTGCCCCGCCGGGCTCGGCTCCGGGTGTCCGACGGCGAGCACGTCGAGGTTGGCCAGCAGCTGGTCGAAGGCGCGGTCAACCCGCACGAGGTGCTGCGCATCCAGGGTCCACGTGAGGTGCAGGTGCACCTGGTCAAGGAGGTGCAGGCGGTCTACCGCTCGCAGGGCGTGTCAATCCACGACAAGCACATCGAGACGATCGTGCGCCAGATGCTCAAGCGGGTGAACGTGCTGGAGGCCGGCTCCACCGACTTCCTGCCCGGCGCGCTGGTCGAGCGGGCTCGGTTCGAGTCAGAGAACCGTCGGGTGGTCGGCGAGGGGGGCGAGCCCGCCTCGGCGCGGCCGGTGCTGATGGGCATCACCAAGGCCTCACTGGCGACCGAGTCGTGGCTGTCGGCGGCGTCGTTCCAGGAGACCACCCGGGTGCTCACCGACGCGGCGATCTCGGCTCGCAGCGACTCGCTGCTCGGGCTGAAGGAGAACGTCATCATCGGCAAGCTCATCCCGGCCGGGACCGGCATGGCCCGGTACCGCAACATCCGGGTGGAGCCGACCGAGGAGGCCCGGGCGCAGGCCTACGCGATGACGCCGTACGACGAGACCGACTGGACCAGCTCGCCGTTCGGGCAAGGGTCCGGCCAGGCGGTGCCGTTGGAGGACTTCGACTACGGGCGGAGCACCGACAGCTCTTACCGGTAGCGAGGCAACCGGCTGCCGGCCAAGCAACCGGCTGCCGGACCCCGGCACCGCCCCGAGCATCTTCGGTGCGGGCGCCGGGTTACCCCGCGGCCTCGGCAACCGGGACCAGCTGGCGCCGCGGCCCGCTCACCGGGCCGAAAGCTGCGGCCCGCAGCTCGGCGAAGGCGGCCGTGAGTGCGGGCGGCTGATAGCTCGCGTTCAGCCCGCTGGGGTTGGGCAGCAGCCACACTCCGGCTGGGCCGAGCCGGTCGGGTTGCGGTCCCACCGCAGCCCGCGGCCGGCCAGAGGCCAGCCGGTACGCCGTCAGCCCCAGCACCGCCACCCACGCCGGTCGCCACCGAGTGGCCAGCGTGGTCAGCGGCGCCAGCCCGGACCGCAGCTCGGCCGCGGTCAGCTCGTCGGCCCTGTTGGTTGCTCGGGCAACCAGGTTGGTGATGCCGAGCCCGGCCGCCAGCAGCTCGGCGGTGTCCTGCGGGCGCAGCCGCCGCGGCGTCAGCCCGGCCGCGTGCAAGGTGGACCACAGCCGGTTCGTGGGCCGCCCGAAGTGGTAGCCCACGGTGGCCGAGTACGTCGAGGGGTTGATGCCGCACAGCAGCACCCGCATTCCCGGACCGACCAGGTCCGGCACGGTGCCGCCGTACGCCGCGGCCAGCTCCGCGCGGGTCGGCGCGCGGGTGGGCAGGCGGGTGGGCAGAGCGCTCACTTTGACCTTCTCGGGACGGCTCGGTAGGGTTTCTGATTGTGCCTGGGGCGACCTGGGCCTTCCCGCGCGTCCGCCCGCTGGGCGGGCGGTGCCGCGACATCTCCAGTTCCGTCGTCATGGGCGGAGCCGGCCCGGGCGACACACCCGACCCCGGGGGTCGGGGCGAGCCCCGCGGCGGCACTGGGCCGGCAGTTAGATCGCCGACCCGCCGAGCACCACTCGCACCACCTCACCACCCGGACCCGGACCCGGACCGGATCCGGACTCGACGCGCGCACCACCCCGAACGAAAGAAGCAGCCGACCTCATGCCCACGATCTCCCAGCTGGTCCGCAAGGGCCGTCAGGACAAGATCACCAAGACCAAGACGCCGGCGCTCAAGGGCAGTCCCCAGCGCCGTGGGGTCTGCACGCGCGTCTACACCACCACGCCGAAGAAGCCGAACTCGGCGCTGCGCAAGGTGGCTCGCGTGCGGCTCACCAGCGGCATCGAGGTCACCGCCTACATCCCCGGCGTCGGCCACAACCTGCAGGAGCACTCAATCGTACTGGTCCGGGGGGGCCGGGTGAAGGACCTGCCGGGCGTGCGCTACAAGATCATTCGTGGCTCCCTGGACACTCAGGGCGTGCGCAACCGCAAGCAGGCGCGTAGCCGCTACGGCGCGAAGAAGGAGAAGTAGGCATGCCGCGCAAGGGTCCGCCCCCGAAGCACCCCATCGTCACCGACCCGGTCTACGGCTCACCGCTGGTCACCAGCCTGGTCAACAAGGTGCTGTTGAAGGGCAAGCGCTCGGTCGCCGAGCGCATCGTCTACGGCGCTCTGGAGGGCTGTCGGGACAAGACCGGCACCGACCCGGTGATCACACTCAAGCGAGCGCTCGACAACGTCAAGCCCACGCTGGAGGTCAAGAGCCGTCGCGTCGGGGGCGCCACCTACCAGGTTCCGATCGAGGTCAAGGCGCCGCGCAACACCACCCTGGCGCTGCGCTGGTTGATCACCTACAGCCGGGCGAGGCGGGAGAAGACCATGACCGAGCGGCTCATGAACGAGCTGCTGGACGCGAGCAACGGCCTCGGCGCCAGCGTCAAGCGACGCGAGGACGTACACAAGATGGCGGAGTCCAACAAGGCCTTCGCGCACTACCGCTGGTAGCCGAGATCCGGCCCCCGCAACTGTGCCCAACGCAGAGACCAACAGAGGAATCGTCGCAGTGGCAGACGTCGGCAGCGAGCTCGCCAGGACCCGGAACATCGGGATCATGGCGCACATCGACGCGGGCAAGACCACGACCACCGAGCGCATCCTGTTCTACACCGGCATCAACTACAAGATCGGCGAAGTGCACGAGGGCGCCGCGACGATGGACTGGATGCCGCAGGAGCAGGAGCGCGGCATCACCATCACCTCCGCCGCCACCACCTGCACCTGGCGGGACCACACCATCAACATCATCGACACGCCGGGTCACGTCGACTTCACCGTCGAGGTGGAGCGATCGCTGCGGGTGCTCGACGGGGCAGTCGCCGTATTCGACGCCGTTGCCGGCGTGGAGCCGCAGTCGGAGACGGTGTGGCGCCAGGCGGACCGTTACGGCGTACCGCGGATCTGCTTCGTCAACAAGATGGACCGCGTCGGCGCGGAGTTCCACCGCACGGTAGACATGCTGGTTAGCCGGCTGCACGCCGTACCGCTGGTCGTCCAGCTGCCGTGGGGCGTGGAGAGCGACTTCCGCGGCGTCATCGACCTGATCAACATGAACGCCCTGCTGTGGCAGACCGAGGGCAAGGGCGACAAGTTCGACATCGTCTCGATCCCGGACGATCACCTTGAAGCCGCCCTGGAGTGGCGGGAGAAGCTGTTCGAGACCCTCGCCGACCACGACGATACGATCATGGAGCAGTACCTCGAGGGAGAGACGCCCGACCACGACCAGCTGGTGGCGGCGATCCGGCGGGCCACGGTGGCCAGCAAGCTCACCCCCGTGCTCTGCGGCACCGCGTTCAAGAACAAGGGCGTTCAGCCCATGCTCGACGCCGTGGTGGAGTTCCTGCCCAGCCCGCTCGACGTCGGGTCGATCACCGGACACGCGGTGGGCGACGAGGGGACCAAGGTCGTCCGCCATCCCAGCGAGGAGGAGCCGTTCTCCGCGCTGGCGTTCAAGATCATGACTGACCAGTACTTCGGGAAGCTGACCTACATCCGGGTGTACTCCGGCCGGCTGCATGCCGGCTCGCCGGTGCTCAACTCCACCAAGGACCAGAAGGAGCGCATCGGCAAGATCATGCAGATGCACGCCAACCACCGGGAGGAGCGCGCCGGCGTCCACGCTGGCCAGATCGTCGCGGTGGTCGGCCTGAAGAACACCACCACCGGCGACACCCTCTGCGACCCGCAGCAGCCGGTGATCCTGGAGTCGATGAGTTTCCCGGCTCCGGTCATCCACGTCGCGATCGAGCCGAAGACGAAGGCCGACCAGGAAAAGCTCGGTACCGCGATCCAGCGCCTGGCCGAGGAGGACCCGACCTTCCAGGTCCGCCAGGACGAGGAGACCGGGCAGTCGATCATCGCCGGCATGGGCGAACTGCACCTCGACGTGTTGGTGGACCGGATGCGCCGGGAGTTCAAGGTCGAGGCCAACGTCGGCAAACCGCAGGTGGCCTACCGGGAGACCGTCCGCCGCAAGGTGGAGAAGATCAACCTCAAGTACGCCAAGCAGTCCGGCGGCCGCGGCCAGTACGGGCACGTGGTCATCGACCTCGAGCCCAGCGGCGGCGACGGCGGCGGGTACGAGTTCGTCAACGCCATCACCGGCGGGCGCATCCCGCGCGAGTACATCCCGTCGGTGGATGCCGGCTGCCAGGAGGCGATGGAGTTCGGCGTGCTGGCCGGCTATCCGCTGGTGGACCTCAAGGTGACCTTGCGGGACGGCTCCTACCACGACGTGGATTCCTCCGAGATGGCGTTCAAGATCGCCGGCTCGATGGCGCTCAAGGAAGCCGCCCGCAAGGCGGACCCGGTGCTGATGGAGCCGATGATGGCCGTCGAGGTCACCATGCCCGAGGACTTCATGGGCGACGTGATCGGCGACCTGAACTCCCGCCGCGGCCATATTCAGGCCATGGACGAGCGCGCCGGCGCGCGGGTGGTGCGGGCGCTGGTGCCGCTGTCGGAGATGTTCGGTTACGTCGGCGACCTGCGCAGCAAGACCCAGGGCCGGGCCAGTTACACCATGCAGTTCGACTCCTACGCCGAGGTCCCGGGCAACGTCGCGAAGGAGATCATCGCGAAGGCACACGGAGAGTGAGCGCCAGCGAACGGGTCCGCGTGCCGAGCCATGGACACAGCGAAGGCGCACGGAGAGTAAGAACGACATCCCAGTAGTTAGTCCGCCCACCGACCAGCAGACCCGTTGTACGGCGTAAGACCCATAGTCTCGAGGAGGGCATCAGTGGCGAAAGCGAAGTTCGAGCGGACCAAGCCGCACGTCAACATCGGCACCATCGGTCACATCGACCACGGCAAGACCACGCTGACCGCGGCCATCACCAAGGTTCTGCACGACGCGCACCCCGAGCTCAACCCCTTCACGCCGTTCGACCAGATCGACAAGGCGCCGGAGGAGAAGGCCCGGGGAATCACGATCTCCATTGCGCACGTGGAGTACCAGACCGACAATCGGCACTACGCCCACGTCGACTGCCCCGGCCACGCCGACTACATCAAGAACATGATCACCGGCGCGGCGCAGATGGACGGCGCCATCCTGGTGGTCTCGGCGGCCGACGGCCCGATGCCGCAGACCAAGGAGCACGTGCTGCTGGCCCGTCAGGTTGGCGTGCCCTACATCGTGGTCTTCCTCAACAAGGCCGACATGGTCGATGACGAGGAGATCCTCGAGCTGGTCGAGCTCGAGGTTCGCGAGCTGCTCTCGTACTACGAGTTCCCGGGCGACGACCTTCCGGTGATCCGCGGCTCGGCGCTCAAGGCGCTCGAGGGCGACGCCGAGTGGACCGGCTCCATCCTCGAGCTGATGGACGCCTGTGACTCCGCCATCCCGGAGCCCGAGCGCGACATCGACAAGCCGTTCCTGATGCCGATCGAAGACGTCTTCACCATCACCGGCCGCGGCACCGTGGTCACCGGTCGGGTCGAGCGCGGCGTGGTCAAGGTCGGCGAGACGATCGAGATCGTCGGCATCAAGGAGAAGGTCCAGAGCACGACGGTCACCGGTGTCGAGATGTTTCGCAAGCTGCTCGACGAGGGCCGCGCCGGCGACAACGTCGGCCTGCTGCTGCGCGGCATCAAGCGCGAGGAGGTCGAGCGCGGGCAGGTCATCTGCAAGCCGGGTTCGATCACCCCGCACAAGGAGTTCGAGGCCCAAGTCTACATCCTGAGCAAGGACGAGGGTGGCCGGCACACGCCGTTCTTCAACAACTACCGGCCGCAGTTCTACTTCCGGACCACCGACGTCACCGGCGTCGTCACTCTGCCCGAAGGCGTCGAGATGGTCATGCCCGGTGACAACACCGAGATGAGCGTCACCCTGATCCAGCCGATCGCCATGGAGGAGGGCCTGCGCTTCGCCATCCGCGAGGGCGGCCGCACCGTGGGCGCCGGTCGGGTCATCAAGATCAACAAGTAGCTCCGCGGTGAGTACGGCGACCCCGCCCGCCCGGGCAGCGGTCGCCGTACTCACCGGACACGGCACCCAGCGGCACTCCCAGCAGCAGCTAGACGAAGGACACCGAAGCCACCATGGCGGGACAGAAGATCCGCATCCGGCTCAAGGCCTACGACCACGAGGTCATCGACAGCTCGGCGCGCAAGATCGTCGACACGGTGACCCGGACGGGCGCCCAGGTCGCGGGCCCGGTGCCGCTGCCGACCGAGAAGAACGTGTACTGCGTGATCCGCTCGCCACACAAGTACAAGGACAGCCGGGAGCACTTCGAGATGCGCACGCACAAGCGGCTCATCGACATTCTCGACCCAACGCCGAAGACCGTGGACTCGCTGATGCGCCTGGACCTGCCGGCCGGCGTCGACATCGAGATCAAGCTGTAGGGACGACGCAGACATGGCAGATCACAGACTGAGGTCGATCCAGGGGATCCTGGGTGAGAAGCTCGGCATGACCCAGGTCTTCGACGCGGACAACCGGATGGTGCCGGTGACCGTGGTCAAGGCCGGCCCGTGTGTCGTCACCCAGGTCCGTACGCCGGACAAGGATGGCTACTCCGCGGTCCAGATCGCCTTCGGGGCGGTCGACCCGCGCAAGGTCACCAAGCCCGAGACCGGCCACTTCCGCAAGGCAGGGGTGCCGCCGCGGCGCTACCTGGTCGAGGTCCGCACGCCCGACGCCTCGACGTACCAGGTCGGCCAGGAGGTGACCGCTGAGATCTTCGCGGCGGGCGCCCGGGTCGACGTCGTGGGCACCAGCAAGGGCAAGGGCTACGCCGGCGTCATGAAGCGGCACAACTTCGCCGGACTGGGTGCCTCGCACGGCACCCAGCGGATGCACCGTTCGCCGGGCTCGATCGGCGCCTGTGCCACCCCGGCCCGGGTCTTCAAGGGGACCCGGATGGCCGGCCGGATGGGCGGCGCCCGCACCACGACGCTGAACCTCACCGTGCACGCGGTCGACGCCGACCGCGGCCTGCTGCTGATCAAGGGCGCCGTTCCCGGCCCTACCGGCGGCACCGTGTTGGTCCGGACCGCTGTCAAGGGCGGCTCGACCGGTGGGGCGGTGCCGGCATGAGCACGCTGGACGAGACCCCCCCCGAGGGGGACCTCGCTCGCACCGTGGAGCTGCCGGCTGAGGTCTTTGACGTGCAGGTCAACGTGCCGCTGATCCACCAGGTGGTGGTGGCGCAGCTCGCCGCCGCCCGCCAGGGCACGCATGACACCAAGACCCGAGGCGAGGTCCGCGGCGGTGGCCGCAAGCCGTACCGGCAGAAGGGCACCGGCCGGGCGCGGCAGGGCTCGAGCCGCGCGCCGCAGTTCACCGGCGGTGGCACGGTCTTCGGGCCGACCCCGCGCAACTACGCGCAGAAGACGCCGAAGAAGATGAAGGTGGCGGCGTTGCGGGGGGCGTTGTCCGACCGCGCCCGCGGCGATCGGTTGCACGTCGTCTCCGGCCTGGTGCCGGGCGACGTGCCCTCGACGCGCTTGGCCGTGCGCGCCCTGGCCCGAATCACCGAGCGCCGGCACGTGCTCGTGGTGGCCGACCGCAGCGACGAGCTCACCTGGAAGAGCCTGCGCAACGCGCCGAACGTGCACCTGATCGCGCCCGGTCAGCTCAACACCTACGACGTGCTGGTCAGCGACGACGTGGTCTTCACCGAGGGGGCGTACGCCGCGTTCCTCGCCGGTCCACCGAAGGGCCGGGCCGGAGCCAGCCCCTTCGGTGAGCAGCTGGCCGGCGCGGACGAGCTCTCCGACCTGGCCGCCGCCGTGGACACCCTGGCGCCCGGACCGACCGACGCCGGCGGCGCCCACCCGGACACCAGC
>JADGOU010000196.1 GCA_017882835.1 Frankiaceae bacterium
GGAGATCTTGTAACCGCCGAACGCCGCACCCGCGGGGTACTGGTGGTAGCAGTTGGTCCAGACCCGGCCGGCCTTGATGCCGCGGCCCATCCTGTAGGCGCGGGCGCCATCGCGCGTCCGACGCCGGCACCGAGGCCGTAGAGCGTGTCGTTGGCGATCTCCAGCGCGTCCGCGTCGTCGGCGAAGGTGGTGACGGCAAGGACCGGGCCAGCGTCGGCGACGCCGGCTTGAGCACCGGGAAGTTGCCGGCGGCCAGGGCGGTCGACGGGCTGACCTCGGCGGCGTCGTGGTCGGCCCGCCGAGCGCCGTACGCTGACGTGTTGTGAGCACGCTTGCCGACCTCGACGCCTGGCGCGCCCTGCCCGCCGCCCAACAGCCGGCCTGGCCGGATGAGGCGGCGCTGCGAGCGGCCTACGCCGAGCTGGCCGCCCTGCCGCCACTGGTGATCGCGCACGAGGTGGCCGGGCTGCGCCAGCGGCTGACCGCGGTGGCCCGCGGCGAGGCCTTCGTCCTCCAAGGTGGCGACTGCGCGGAAACCTTTGCCGACATCAGCGCGGCTCGGATCCGCGACAAGATCCGCACCCTGCTGCAGATGGCGATCGTGCTGACCTACGGCGCGAGCGTGCCGGTGGTCAAGGTCGCCCGGATCGCCGGGCAGTACGCCAAGCCGCGCTCCCGGGATACTGAGTTGGTCGACGGCGTCGAGCTGGCGTCGTACCGGGGAGACGCGGTCAACAGCATCGGTCCCACGCTGGCCGACCGCATTCCGGACCCCCGCCGGATGGTCGCGGCGTACCACAGCGCCGCGGCCACGCTGAACTTGGTGCGCGGGTTCGCTACCGGCGGCTTCGCCGACCTACGGGCGGTGCACGACTGGAACAAGGACTTCGTCCGGCGCAGCCCGGCGGGTCAGCGCTACGAGGCGCTGGCCCGCGACATCGAGCGGGCGCTGGCCTTCATGCGGGCCTGCGGGATCGACCTGGACCAGACCGGTGTGGCGCACGGCGTGGAGCTGTTCTCGGCGCACGAGGCGCTGCTGCTCGACTACGAGCGGGCGCTCACCCGCACCGAGGACGCCACCGGGATCGTCTACGATCTGTCCGCGCACTTCGTGTGGATCGGCGACCGCACCCGGGGGGTCGACGACGCGCACGTTGAGTTCCTCAGCCGGGTCGCCAACCCGATCGGCGTCAAGCTGGGTCCGGGCGCCCGGCCGGAGGAGGCCGCTGCCCTGGTGGAGCGGCTCGATCCCGACGGCGTACCCGGCCGGCTGACGCTGATCACGCGGATGGGGGCGGACCGGGTTGGCGGCCTGCTCGGGCCGTTGGTGGAAAAGGTCACCGCCACCGGGCACGAGGTGGTCTGGGTCTGCGACCCGATGCACGGCAACACGATCGAGTCGGCGAGCGGGTACAAGACCCGGCACTTCGACCGCATCCTGGCCGAGGTGCGAGGCTTCTTCGCCGTACACGCCGAGCTGGGCACTGTCGCCGGCGGCATCCACGTCGAGCTCACCGGCGACAACGTGACCGAGTGCCTCGGGGGGGCCGAGGACATCGTCGACGCTGACCTGGCCGGGCGGTACGAAACCGCCTGCGACCCACGGCTGAACACGGGTCAGTCGATCGAGCTGGCGTTTCAGGTCGCGGAGATGCTGCAGCAACGGCGCTCGGGGGTCGGGGCGGCCCGGTGAGCGAGTGACTCCTGCCGGCTCGAGACCTCAGGTCGACCTGCGGAGCGACACGCTGACCCGGCCGACGGCCGGCATGCGGGCGGCGATGGCTGCCGCCGAGGTCGGCGACGACGTCTACGGCGAGGACCCGACCGTCAACGCCTTAGAGGAGAAGGTCGCCGGCCTCTTTGGGCAAGAGGCGGCGCTGTTCGTCCCGAGCGGCACGATGGGCAACCAGATCTGCCTGCGGCTGGTGGTGCCGCCGGCCGAGGAGCTGCTCTGCGATGCCGACGCGCACATCGTCACCTACGAGGGTGGGGGGGCCGCGCAGCACGGTGGCATCCAGACCCGGACGCTGGTGTCCGCCCGCGGGCTGCTCGACGTCGCCGCGGTGGAGGCGCAGCTGAGGGCGCCCGGCTTCGGCACCGTGCCCACCCGGGCGGTGTCGGTCGAGCAGACGCACAACCGCGGTGGCGGGGCGGTCTACCCGCTGGGCACCCTTGTCGCGTTGCGCGAGCTGACCGCCGGGCACGGGATGGCGCTGCACTGCGACGGGGCGCGGATCTGGAACGCGAGCGTGGCCAGTGGCGTGCAGCTTTCGGCGTACGGCGAGCTGTTCGACACCCTGTCGGTGTGCCTGTCCAAGGGGCTCGGCGCGCCGGTCGGCTCGGTCGTCGTGGCCAGCGCCGCCGCGGTGGCCGAGGCGCGGGTGCTGCGCCGGCGGCTCGGCGGCGGCATGCGCCAGGCCGGCATCCTGGCCGCGGCTGGGTTGTACGCACTGCGCCACCACGTCGACCGGCTGGCCGAGGACCACGCCCGCGCCCGAATGCTGGCGGAGGTGATCGCCGAGGCGGCCCCCAGGGTGGTCGACCCGGCGGCGGTGGAGACCAACATCGTGCCGCTGGACCTCACCTCCTCGGCGTACGACGCGGCGACGCTCGCCGCGGCGGCCCGGGCCGAGGGCGTGCTGCTATCGGTCGTCGGTGCTCGCCGCGTTCGACTGGTCACCCACCTTGACGTCGACGACGCCGCCATCCGGCGGGCCGGCGCGGTCGTGGCCCGGCTACTCGCCGGCTGACCACTCTCCGCCACACTCCGGGGATGGGACCGACGGTCAGCCTTCGAGATCGACTGCGCAGTGCCGAGCCGCTGTACGGCGTCTGGTCGACCATCCCTGGTCCCATTGCCGCTGAGGTCATCGTCGGACCGGGCGTCGACTACGTGGTCGTGGACCTGCAGCACGGCGGGGCCGGCGAAGCCGACCTGGCCGGCATGCTCGCCGCCATCGCGGCCGGCGGGGCGTATCCGCTCGTGCGGCCGCGGTCTCCGGCCTTCGCCGACATCGGCCGGGCGCTGGACCTCGGCGCCCACGGCGTTGTGGTGCCCAACGTCGACTCGGCCGAGCAGGCCGTCGCCGTGGCCGCGGCCTGCGCCTACCCGCCGGCGGGCACCCGGTCCTTCGGCCTGCTCCGGCCGGGGCCGGCGGAGCCGGCCTGCATCGTCATGGTCGAGTCCCGAGCGGCGCTCGACGCCATGGGCGACCTGGTCCGGGTTCCTGGACTTCATGGGATCTACGTCGGGCCGTTCGACCTCGGGCTCTCCCTCCATGTGACGCCGGGGGATGCCCACGAGCCGGTGCTCTCCGCGGCCATCGACACGGTGCTCGCCGCCGCCGAAGCTGCCGAACTCCCGGCGGGCGTGCACGCGACGTCCGGTACCGTCGCCGCCAGACTCCGTCGCCGCGGGTGCCGCCTGATCACCGTCGGCTCGGACGCCGGCGCCTTGACCGCTGGCATTACCGCCGACTTGGCCGCCGCCCGGGCTGATCCCGCGCCGGCGGACGATGACGACGACTATTGAGCCCGGAGAATCACCCCGGCTGCGCCGTGGAACTTGCCGCCACCGCATCCCGTAGCTCCCGGCGCAAAATCTTGCCGCTGATGGTCTTGGGCAGCTCGGGCAGGATCTCGATCTGGCGCGGGCGCTTGTACGCCGCCATCCGCCCGCGGCAGTAGTCGACCAGCTCCCGCTCACTCGCCGTACGACCGGGTTGCAGGCTGACGTAAGCCTTCACCGTCTCACCCCGGTAGGCGTCCGGGACGCCGACGACCCCGGCCTCGCGGATCGCCGGATGGGTGTAGAGGACGTCCTCGACTTCCCGCGGCCACACCTTGAAGCCGGCCGCGTTGATCATGTCCTTCTTCCGGTCGACGACGTAGAACCAGCCGTCGGCGTCCATGAAGCCGATGTCACCGGTGAGCAACCGACCGCCGGGGATGGAGGCGGCGGTTTCCGCCGGTTGGCCCCAGTAGCCGGGCACCACCATCGGCCCCTCGACCGCGATCTCGCCGTCTTCGCCGATGGCCACCTCGCCGCCGCTCTCGTCGAGGATGCGCAGTACGGCGCCGGGGACGGGCACCCCGACCGACAGCGTGCCGGACTGCGGGTCGATCGGCGCCGGGGTGCCGACCGGCACCAGCACGCACGGCGCGGTCGTCTCCGTCAGCCCGTAACCGCTGTGCAGGTAGTGCCCGAACCGGCGCCCGAACTGCTCGACCACGGCCGGGGGCACCGGGGCGCCGCCGCTGATCAGCAGCCGGAAGCCGGCGAAATGCTCCGGGGTGGCGTCCGGACTGGCCATCAGCGCCATGTACGCCGTGGCCGGCCCGACGGTGAACGCCGGCCGGTGCTCGGCGAACGCATCGAGGGCAACGGCCGGGTCGAACCGGTAGCACAGCACGAGCGGACCGGCGAGGGCAAGGGCGAAAACGACTTCAAACGCCAGGCCGGTGATGTGGAAGAGCGGCGCCAATGCGAAGATCGCTGACCCGGGCGCCAGGCCGGTCCAGGCGATCATCACGTCCGCGTTGGTGGCCAGGTTGGCGTGCGTGGTGGTTGCGCCCTTGGGTACGCCGCTGGTGCCTGAGGTGTAGCAGATCAGGGCCAGGTCGTCTGAGTGCAGCTCGACCGGTGGCGGGGCCGAGGCGCCGGAGCGGGCCACCTCGACCACGTCGTCGACCCCGGCTGCGCGCCGCCGCTCGATGCCGCCGAGCACCCGGGCGTCGGTGCGGGTCTGCAGGTCCAGTTCGCACGTGGTCAGCACGACCCGCACCCCGGCCGCGTGGGCTACCGCAGCCGCGACCGTGTCCCAGGCGGCCTCCGAGCAGACCAGCGCACTGACCCCAGCGTCGCGCAGCACCAGGTCCAACTCGCGCTCGCGGTACATCGGGTTGACCGGCACCACGACGCCGCCCAGCTTCCAGGCGGCAACCAGGGTCAGGACGAACTGCGGTACGTTCTGCAGGTAGAGCGCTAGCCGGTCGCCGCGGCCGAAACCCCGCCCGGCGAGGTACGCCGCGATGGCATCGCTGTAGTCGTCAACCTCGCGGTATCTCAGGCCGCCGTCGAAGTAGGTGATTGCCCGCTGCTCCGGCGCCGCCCGGACCGCCCGGTGGACCAGGTCAAGCGCGGTCGCGACGCTTGGCGGCACCTCGGCCGGCACGTCGCCGTACCGGGCGAGCCAGGGCTTCGCGTCGTACGGACTGGTCATGCTCAGGCGGCTGCGGTCGACAGGGCCGCCAGCAGCGCCTTCATCCACGGTCCCAGATCAGCCGGTGTACGCGCGGAGATCAGGTTGCCATCCACCACGGTGGCCTCGTCGACCCAGTCCACGCCGGCGTTCTCCATGTCGTCCCGGATGGCCCCGACACTGGTCGCCCGTCGGCCCTTGAGGATCCGGGCCGAGATCGGCACCCAGCCGGCGTGGCAGATGAAGGCGATCGGCTTCCCGCTGGCGTCGAAGTCCCGCACCAGCTGCAGCACCGCGGGGGATCGGCGCAGCTTGTCCGGGGCGAACCCGCCGGGGATCACCAGGGCGTCGAAGTCCGCGGCGGAAACCGCATCGACAGTGGTGTCCACCTCCACCGGGCCGTGCCCCTTCTTGCCGGTGACCGGCCGGTCGTCGACGCCGGCCACGGTCACCGCCACGTCTTCCTCGGCCAAGCGGTAGAGCGGATAGAGCAGCTCGGAGTCCTCGAACAGGTCGGCGGCGAGCAG
>JADGOU010000197.1 GCA_017882835.1 Frankiaceae bacterium
ATCGGACCCGTCGGCCGCCAGGCTGCGTCAGGCTTCCGGCCTGCACCATCGCAAGATCGTCGTTGGCGCCAGTTTCCGTTCCGATGTTCCTCACCGGCCGGCCCGTACGCAGAGCCGGCGGTCGCCGGTGCCACCGCCGTGCCGGCCGCCCGAGACAGCGCAGGGAGGGCCTCGGCCAGGGTGGCGTTGCGCGACGGCAGCCGGCCCGACCAGGTCTCCGCCGGCGCCGTCAGCCCCTGTGCGGTGTCGCTGACCCGCTCGCCGAAGACGACGCAGGCCGGCAGCGGAAAGAACGACGGCTTGACCAGGTGCAGGTCCCACGGCCGAGCCAGGGCAGCCTGCACCCGGTCGGTGGAGCAGCTCCAGGCTCCGGTGCGGAACCCGGCGAACTGGCGGCGGGACAGCACGGCCAGCGGCATGACGAACCCGAACGTGCCGCCGCCGGTGAGATACAGCTCGGTGCACCGGGCGACGAACAGCCCGGACAGGTCCTGATGGGTGGCGACCGCCGCACCGGCCTAGAAGCCGCGCTCGTCGCTCATCGTCCGGAAGGCGGCCCGCATGCCGGCGGGCATATAGCGGTAGGCCAGCCACGGCGGGTTCACCGCGCTGCGCGATGCCTTCCTCGACAGCCCCTGGAGCATCCTAGCAACCGCGTGACCGCATCGGTTAACCCACGCGATCAAGGACCCCCCTGAATGGATACGAGGCCAGAGCTATGGCGGACAGCGAGTTACTGACCCTCTTGAAACCCGTTAGCGTTAGGCGATGTCAGGGCAGGATGCGGCTGGCGTGCCGGGCATAAAGCTTGCGCATCTGAGCCGGATCGGGTGGCACGCCCGGCACGAGTGCCGCACCGATGTCTTGCATGAAAGCCAGCGCCGGGGCGGCCGGAACCCAGATTCCCAGCACCCGGGCAGCGGCGTCGTGGGGATTGCTGAAACCGTGCCGGTGCCCGCGGGGCGCGGTGAACATCGCTCCGGGTCCCGCTTCGAGCGCCTGGTCGCCGATGACTCGCAGCTGGCCGTCGAGGACGTAGATCGCCTCGTCGAAGTCGTCGTGAGAGTGGGGGATCGGCCCGGCGAAATAGGCGGGGACGGTGATCTCCATGGCGGCGAACCCGGCGGGCTCAGTCATCCCGGCCAGGACGTGCATCGGCTGGCCTGCATAAGGGAAGCTCGGGCCCTCGCCCGGGCGGGTAAGAAATGTCATGCCCCGTTGTACCAACCACAGCACTTCGCACCGCCCTTGAGGTCGGCGTGCACCTGCTCGATGACGCCGAGGCGGTGGACTCAGCGACGGGCGGGGCGGACCGTTGGCGCCGGAGCAGGTGCCGGCCCCGACGTAAGCGGCGATGGCGGCCAGCGGGCTGTTGCGCCGGCGCAGGTCCGCCGCTACCTCTGGAGCAGGAGCTACTCCGCGGCCGAGTATCTGGCACGGCTGTCCACCTACTCTGGGCACCGGGCGGCATCCGCCGACCAGCGACAGCAGCTGTTCGCCGACGTCGGCCGCATGATCGCCGCTCGGCCCGGCGGGTGCGTCCGCAAGCACTACCTGAACGTGCTGGAGGTTGCTCGCCGCCGACTGACTCCTCCGACGAGCCGACCCAAGTGCTGAGTGGACGCCCTTTGGCGTCGAACCGTGGAAACCGGACCGGCGTGACGGGGGTGCACGCGCGGTCCGGCCCAGCAGGGCATGCCCGGGGTTGCTGGCGCGTAACGGGTGCTCTGCGCCGTCTCCCTTCCTTGGTTGTGAGACGGCGCCCTTGAGACATGATCGCGGGAGTGCCGGACGCTTGGTCCGATGTCTCAGAAGGTGGTCCGATAGTCGGCGCGGCGGACGGAGTCACCGCGCCGACTTCTGCGATGCTGCCCGGCGTGTCGATGGCGGGGTATGCCCGGGTCAGTACTGATCACCAGTCGTTGGACGCGCAGCGCGACGCGCTGACGCGCTGACCGCGGCCAGCTGCGAACGGATCTTCACTGACCAGCTGTCCGGGGTGCGCGACGACCGGCCCGGGCTGGCCGGGCTGCTGGAGTACGTGCGAGCCGGGGACACCGTGGTGGTGGTGGCCCTGGACCGCCTCGGCCGGTCGCTGTCCGGGGTGATCCGTACCGTGGAGACGCTGACGGCGGCCGGCGTGCTGCTCCGGTCGCTGCGGGAGGGGATCGACTACTCCACCCCGACTGCGCGGTCGGCACACCGGCCGGCCGCCAAAGCTCTCCGAAGCCTCGGCCCGCCAGGTCCGCGCCCTGCGCCTGGACGGGGAGTCGATCTCCGAGCTGGTGCACAGCTTCGGCGTTTCGCGCGCCACCGTTTACCGCGCCCTGCAACAGGACCCGGTCGCGGCGGAACCCAAGTCGGCGTGATGACGAGAACTGCGCGCGCGGCGGCAGTGATGGACGTTGTCGGGCGGTGGGGGAGCGGCTGATGGCTCGGGCGTCGCAAGATCACCAGCCGGTAGCTATTGCCGGCGCTGCGCGCACTGGGCGCCAAGGGCATCGACCCGAGACCTCTACCACCCGAGACCTCTACCACTACACCGACTCCAACGGACTGCTCGGCATCGTGACCAAGAAGGCCATGCGGGCCACCGACGTCCAGTTCCTTAACGACGGTGAGGAACTGGTCTACGCCGCGCGCGAGATCAGCGCGCGCCTGAGAAGCCGCGCGGAGGAACTCTGCCCCGAAGGGCGGGAAGAGACTACGGACGGGACCAGGTGGGGGCGGGCAGAGCGTCTCCGCGGGATCGCCGCGGGAGTCGACGGCCACGCCGATGGCCGCTACGCCCAGGTGTTCGTTACTTGTTTCTGCAACCACCATGACCTCCTCAGTCAGTGGCGCGGCTATGGCCGGAGCGGGGGCTTCGCGCTCGGATTCGACTCCGCAGCGCTGGCCTCGACGGCACAAGAGATCGGAGGACGACTCGAGCGAGTCCTCTACGGCGCCGAGGCCGTCGCCCCACTCATCGCAGAGATGGAAGGCCTGCCACCCACGGGACACCCCGGCGCCAGTGGATACGCGTACGCACAGCGTGAGGTTCTGCCTTGGCTGGCCCGCGTCAAGAACTCCGCCTTCAAGGAAGAGAACGAGTGGAGGGTGACCGTCGACAGAGCTACGGACCTGTTCTTCCGATCGGGCGGGAACCTCGGGGTCGTGCCCTACGTCTGCATCGGCTTCGCCGAGGAGGCCCTCCGTCAGGTCGTCATCAGTCCTGGCCCACACCCCAAGCTGCGCAGGCTCGGCGCCGAAAAGCTCCTGCAGGCAAGCGGCTACAAGCACGTCGAAGTGGCCGAGTCCGCGATCGCCGACTCGTACAGGTCCTGATCCGGCGCGGCACACGGGTCCTGGACACCCGTACGACTGCGGACGGCGAGCCTTGGTCCATTTGCCGTTCGTGCCCGGAAGTCGAGCCAGGTCGGGCTCCCGGCGATGAACCGCCTGAGCATCGGCACGCGATTTGGACCAGCGGTCAGGACGATCGGTTCGATGCAACGGCCTCGGTCACCGTGTGCCCGCTGACGACGAACCCGGTCGAGGCGGCCGCTGACCAGGGTCACCTGCCCCGGGCCGTCAACTGTCACTACTGTGACAGACCTTAGATGCTGGGGGCATGACAGTGGCCGTCACCATCAGGGGCCTAACCAAGAGCTACGGCGGCCGGGCGACCGTGGACCGCCTGGACTTGCAGGTGCGCACCGGCGAGATCTTCGCGCTGCTTGGCCCTAACGGCGCAGGCAAGACAACCACCGTGGAGATCCTCGAGGGGTTCCGGCAGCGCGACGGCGGCGAGGTTGACGTGCTCGGCGCTGACCCGGGCCGTGCCGATCGGGCGTGGCGCAACCGCATCGGCATCGTCTTGCAGTCCACGGGCGGGCTCGACCTGCTCACCGTCCGGGAGGTGCTTCGCAGCACCGCTCGGGCCTACTCCGAGCCCCGTCGCGTGGACGAGGTGGTCGAGTCGGTTGGCCTGGCCGACAAGGCCGATGCTCGCATCTCCAGCCTCAGCGGTGGTCAGCGCCGTCGGCTCGACGTCGCCTTGGGCATTGTCGGCCGGCCCGAGCTGCTGTTCCTGGACGAGCCGACGACCGGTTTCGACCCGCAGGCCCGGCGCGACTTCTGGGAGCTCATCCGCGGGCTCGGCGGAGCGGGCGGCACGACGATCCTTCTCACCACGCATTACCTGGACGAGGCCGAGCAGCTCGCCGACCGGGTCGGGGTCATCGCCGCCGGCCGCATGCTCGCCGTCGACACCCCCGACCAGCTCGGCGGACGTGACTCCCAGCAGGCGACCGTGTCGTGGGAGGAGCACGGGCAGCGGCGCTTGCTGCGCACCGACTATCCCACCGCCCAGGTCGCCCGGCTGGGCGCCCGGTTCGGCGGCGAGGTGCCCGGCCTGGTCGTGTCGCGTCCGAGCCTGGAGGACACCTACCTCACCCTCATCGCCCCCCACGTCCACGACCTGCAAGTGCAGGAGGTGCCGGCATGACACAGGCGCTCGTGCTCGGCTGGGACCGTACGGTCCTCGAGCTGAAGATGTACGCCCGGGAGAAGGAGTCGGTCTTCTTCTCGTTCCTTTCTCCGATCCTGCTGCTCACCCTTTTCGCTGTCGTCTTCGCCGCCCAGGTCGACGAGCAGGCGCGCAGCAACGGCATGAACGCCGCTCGCTACTTCCTTCCCGGCATGGCAGCCGTCGGGGTGCTCCTGACCAGCTTTCAGACCGTCGCCCTTACCGTGGCGCTGGAGCGGGACGACGGCACTCTCAAGCGGCTGCGCAGCACTCCCATGTCACCCGTCTCCTACTTCCTGGGCAAGGTCGGGCTTGTCCTGCTCAGCTCGGTCGCCCAGCTCGCGCTGCTGCTCGTCGTCGCCCGGCTGGCCTTCGACGTGCAGCTGCCCACCGACGCGTCACGATGGCGCACCCTCGGGTGGGTCTTCACGCTCAGCGCCTTCGCCGGCACCGTCCTGGGCATCGCATACTCCTCCATCGCGTCGGCACGCTCGATCGGCGTGGTGGTCGCGGGCCCACTGCTCGTCTTGCAGTTCATCTCCGGTGTCTTCATCCCCTTTGAGAACGTCCCTGACTGGCTCAAGCAGCTCGCCGCGATCTTCCCGCTCAAGTGGATCGCCCAAGGAATGCGCTCGGTGTTCTACCCCGACTCCATGGCAACCAAGGAGATGGCTGGAGCCTGGGAGCACAGCCGCATCGCCCTCGTCCTTACCCTGTGGGCGGTCAGCGGCCTCGTCCTGTGCGTGACGACATTCCGGTGGTTCCGCCGTGGCTCCGTGTGACCGCGTTGGCGCGTGTCCACGCACACTCGCACGTAAGGAATCCGGGTGGCCGATCGGGCCCGAGTGCCCTCGTCGATGTCCGGCCACAGGATTGCTCTCGGCGAGTCGGGGTCCGCTGAGTAGCGACGCGGTTTCCGTTGTTAGTTAGGCCGGACTCCGCAAGGACGACGCGTGCACCACGGCTCGCGGTCGACGTCGAAGCCGATCGCGGTAGGGACTGCCCTTGCGGGCAGCCCCCCGCACAGATCCCAGCGTGCGCTACTAACGCACTGGGCTCCTGCCTTGAGCCCGGGCCCCTTACCCGGTTGTGGCCGGACTGGCGGCGCAGCGACGGCGGCGGCTTGACGAATGCATCCGAGCTCGGCGGCTGGGAGGAGTTCTGCGAGTTCTTGCCCAGCCGGGTTTCCAACTCGGCCAGCCGCCCGGTCAA
>JADGOU010000198.1 GCA_017882835.1 Frankiaceae bacterium
GCACGGCAGCAGCAGCCCGATGCGCCGGTCGACGTCGAGGGCCTGCGAGGCCAGGTGAGGGTTGCAGGCGCCCCAGGATGACGTAGTCCTCGATGTCCCGGTCGATCTTCTCCCGCATGATGGCCTTGACGTCGAACTCGGTGAGGACACCGAAGCCCTGCTCCTTGAGCGCCGCCTTGACCGCCTGCACCGCCTCCGAATAGGGCAGGGAGAGCTCGATTCCCTGGCCGTATTCCATGTCCGCCTCCTCGGTTGTTACCCCCGTGGGTGTGCCGTGCGGCGGTGGACCCGGACCAGCGCGTCCACCGCCTGCCGCTCGCCTTCCGGCGTCGGGACCGGCCGCAGCACCCGCCCGGCCCGCTCGACCTCCAGCCCGTCGACCGGTGCGAGGTCGTCCACGACGTCGGCCGGCGTGAACAGGACGGCCGGGTCCTGCGGCCCGCCGACCCCGTCCCGCACGTTCGTGGTGTCGTGCCCGACGACCAGCAGGACGCCGCCCGGCGCCAGCGCACCGGCCGCCGCCCGGTGAACGGCGCCGCGGTCGGGCCCGGGCAGGTGTACGTAGGCGAGCAGGACGAGGTCGAACGCCGCCGGTTCCGGGCGGTAGGTGCGGACATCCGCCTCGACCCAGTCGACTCCCGGCCCACCTGAGCCGGCCGCCAGCCGGCGTCCCTTCGCCAGCGCGACCGGTGAGAAGTCGACGGCTGTCACCCGCCACCCCTGCCGGGCCAGCCACAGCGCGTTCCGGCCCTCGCCGCAGGCGAGGTCCAGGGCCCGGCCCGGCGGCAGACCGGCCGCCTCGGCGACAAGCCACCGGTTCGGCTCGGCGGTCCAGACGAGATCGGTGGCGCCGTACCGACGGTCCCAGTCATCGCGCTCCATACCGCCCAGCATGGCGCCCCGGTGTGTGACCCCCCTGGCGGATCGGACCCGACGGAGGACGCGTTCCGCCGCAGTGCACCACCCGTAGGTCAGTTCGGCACCGAGACAACCAGGGGACGGACCGGACTGCCGGCGGCTCGTACGGCGGGAGCGGCACGAGGCGGGCCTCTAGCCTGGCCTGCCCATGAGGACGGGCGCTTCCAGGTGACGCCGGAGGAGCGCCGCTCGGCTCACCGCCGAAACCCTCGGTTACCCGCGGCCACGTTCCTGCGGGCGGGTGTGGTGGGCGTATCAGGAAGGGAGCCGGGCAGTGGTGAACCGGACACTGCCCGTCATGGCGACGCTGTCCGCCGGTCCGCTGAGCTGGTCGACGGCACGGATGAAGGCGGCGCGGGCGTCGTCGCGCTGGTCCTGCGGTACCTGCTCCACCAGCCCGCGCAATCCTCCGGACCACAGCCAGTGCCAGCTCTGGGCAGGGCTGTAGAAGTCACGGTGTTCCGATCGCACGTCGACGAAGCCAGCGGCCTGGACGGGGCCCGTGACCGACTCCGTTGTCCGCAACCGTTGGAGCGGCGGCAGAGTGTCCGACCTCGGCGACGGTAGGTACGGTGCCAGCGCCGCGCCGCACGTTCGCGTGAACGCGATCTCTTGATCGGACGGCTCGGCGAAGGTGCTCAGCGCGAGCCGGCCGCCTGGGCGCAACAGCCGTGCGTAGGAACGCAGGGCCACCGCCAGGTCCGGCAGAAAGAACACGACGAAGCCGGCGAGCACCGCATCGAAGGAGTGGTCGGGGAACTCCGGCGATTCGGCGTCCCCGACCCGCACGCGGGCATTTGCGACGCCGCGTCGTGTGATGTCGACCGAGGTCGCCTCCACCATCGCAAGCGCGAGGTCGATTCCAGTGACATAGCCGGTTGGGCCGACCGCCTCGGCGGCCGGAAACAGACAAGCACCCCGACCGCACCCCACGTCCAGCACACGGTCGCCAGGGCACAACGCCGCCGCCGCGACCAGGGCTGCTCCGGCCGGGGGGAACAACGCGTTTCCGACCCGGTCGTAGCTGGCGGCGGCGCGGTCGAAGAGGCGGCCGATATAGGCCTTCTGGGCGGCCGCGTTCGGCATGGCCGCAACGATAGGAGGACCCCGCAACGGTCCTCCAGCCCGGCGCCAAGCCCGTTCGACCCCACGACCTTCCCGCGGGTCGGGAAGATGCGACGTGCCGATGAGCTCGGTGGTTCCGAAACCGGACGGTCGAGCATTCCGTTTGCCAGCCCAGGACACGACGATGTCTTGTCGTGGGCGACAGACCGACCGCGCCCCCTGCACTCGGTGGGACACCCACCCGGCGTCACGATCTTCCATACCCGGTTGGGAAGGGGGACGCCGAGGAGACGTTCGCGACGACTGGCTGACTCAGGTGGGCGATGTCGAGGTCAGTCCCGTACTCATGGCTCGTCGAGCAAAACGAGAACGGATAGCGGGCGGCAGCCGCAGCCGCTCTTTACCCGAACAGCGTTCCCACAGGCCGGACTTCCGAAGATCGTAAGCACACGATCAAGCGAATCGGCCCATTGAGCTGCGCGAACGCCGGACAGGGCTGATCGCGTCGTGTTACTACACGGGCGCTGGAGTGGAGGGTGGCCGTCAGTGGTCGCTGGCGGGCAGCGTGAAGTCGAAGAAGCGGGCCGGCTCGGGCAGCGCCAGAGCGCGCAGGATGGTGCGCTGTGCGGAGGTGGTCAGCGAGCGCTGGGCGACGCGCCCGTCGCCGGTGGCGAGGGTGACCAGGTGCATTCGGTCGAGTTCGTGACGGATGTTGCGCCAGGTGTCACGGGTGCCGTTTTCCACGACGCGAATGAGCAGCAGAGCCAGCCGGCACAGTTGGATGTGGGCGCGGATGCGGTCCTCGCGGTAATGGAACACCGGGCGCAGCCCGAGCGAGCTCTTCAGGTCGCGCCAGCCGCGTTCGATTTGAGTCAGCTGCTTGTAGGCGGCGGCCAGATCGTCGGCGGTCAGCGTCTGGTCGGAGGTGCGCAGCAGCCACTTGCCGTCCAGGTGGGCTTCGCGGGTGGCGGCGGCCTTGTCGATACGCAGCAGCCCGGCTCGGGTGCGGCGTAGGTAGCGGCGCAGTCCGGGCTTGGCCGTCAGGGTGCCGACGAGTTCGTCGCGGCGCTGGGCGGTCCAGCCGTCCGAACCGTCGATCAGCGACTGCAGGTGGGTGATCAGCCGCTGACGCACCACCCGGTCGCGGTTGGCCTGCTCGGGGTTGGCGCAGACCACGAACCGCTCGGCGCGCACCCGTCGGCGTCGGCGCCAACACCACCGCCGGGAGCAACCCGCACCTCCTTGACCCGCAGGTTGCCGGCCACCGTGCGGTAGCGGCCGGGGCGGGCCAGCGCGGCCGCGGCCTCGCTGTTCGCCGAGCGCAGCTTCTCGGCGTGGATGTAGTGCCCGCCGCCGCGGGTCAGGTAGCCGCGGTTGGCCGCGGAGGCGAACCCCCGGTCGGCCACCCAGACCAGCCGGTGCAGGTTCCAGTCGGTCAGGTCATCTTTGACCCGGCGGATGATGGCGGTGTCCGCGGTGTTGCCGGGAAACGTCCAGCACCGGATCGGCACCCCGTCGGCGGTGACCGCCATCCCGATCACCACCTGCGGCAGATCGGTCCGGAAGTCCTTGGAGTGCCCGAACGTGCGGGTCGCCGCCTCCACCGGCCGGGCCACCCCATCGTCGTCGACATCGTCGGCCAGCTCGGCCAGCTCGTCGGCGCCGTCAAGCTCCCAGTACGTCGAGGTGGTGTCGACGAAGACGACGTCGCAGGCCAGGTTGAGCAGGGTGGCGGTGGTGGCGAACACGCCGGCGGCGATCTCACCCAGCGCGTCGAGCAGGAAGTCCATCGCCGCATAGGCGGCGTCGGCGTCGAAGCCCGGGCAGCCCTCCATCGCCACCCGCTCGGCCACCCACTTGGTGCACGCCAGCTTCGAGCCGGGCTCCAGCGCCCGCTGCGCAACCAAAGCGAAGACGATCCGCTCCACCGCCGCGCCGTCCAGCCGCCGGCCGTCCGCTGTCCGTCGGATCGCGGCGGCGACGCCGAGCCGCTCCCACACCCGGTCCAGCACCCAGGCGCCGCCGAGCCGGCGGCAGTCGACCACCTCGACGTCGGCACCCGACGCCGCAGCCACCGCCTCGGCCGGATCGAGAAACCGGGAGATCGAGGCCACCAGCCGGGTCAGCGCGGCCCGATCGACCTGCTCTACCCGACCGAAGTTGTGGATCACCTTCGCGGTCGGCACCCCGGTGTCTGGATGCCGCTCGTTGTGCGCCAGCTGCAGATAGCGCACCACCGACCCGTCCCGATTCGTCCGGCGCGTCTCCCGCAGATACACGCCGACTAGTCAAGCCAGCACCCAACCAAACGTCGAGCGACACGCCCTAACCCGTGTGCCTACATGACGCAGCCTCTGCAGCAGCTCTACAACTCCGTGAGCAGCGCAAACGCTCACGACCGAGCCCTCATGTGCCTCTGATCTTCGGAAGTCCGGACAGGGACAGGAGGGCTAGCGAGCCGCGACGATGTCCACTGAGCTGAGCGACAACCGTTTGGGGATCTCAGACGTCTTCGGCAGCGCGAGTCTCGCCGCTCGCCTGCTCTGGCGGCAAGGAGAACTCCCACGAGCAGTAGAAGTCATCGGGATGCGGGTCGGGCGGGCAGACCAGGCAGCGCGTGCCGATACGAGGGTCGATGGCCCGGGCGAATCCGGGGTACTCGACCTGTCCCACTGCTTTGCAGGGGAAGGCGGCCAGGCCACGCCGCTCCCGCGCAGACTGCACCCGACAGTCGTTCATGCGCAGCACCAATGTCTGCGCATCGACCCGGATCACTTCCTGCTCGTTGACGAAGCTGTACAGACGCAGCGGCAGCGCCTGCTCCAGGGCCTCCAGTCCCCCGCCGGGGGCCAGACCGAGGAACGCCATGATGCGTTTGGCTTCGATGACCGTGAACGCCGACCAGGCGGTGGCGTCGTAGCCCATCGCTGCCGACATGCCCTGGTCCGCCTCGACCGCCTGAAACCACAGCCCGTCGTGGGCCAGCCAACGCTTGGACAGGTCGACGACGAGGTCCTCCAACTGCGGCCGCGTAAGCGCGCTCAATGTCGGGTTGCCCACCTACTCCACCCTCTCCCTATCGGCGTTCAAGTAATTCCCTGGTCGGGGGTGCCGGCGTTCACGTAATTCCCTACCGGTCGTTCACGTAATTCCCTACTCGTAGGGCGTGGCTGGCCGGGCGGCTCGCTGTCCGCAAGTAGACACCTGCTCGTCGTGTCGTCGATGCGAGGGCAGGTCGGATGGCGAGGAGAGCGTTCCAGATGATCGATGTGGTGGAGATCCTGCAGCATTGGCATGCGGGTCGGCCGAAGCTGGTGCTGTCTGCCAGCTTGGGGGTGGATCCGAAGACGGTCCGCAAGTACGTGGCCCCGGCCGAAGCGGAGGGCATCCGGCCCGGTGATGGGTTGGTGCTGGACCGGGCGGGCTGGGCGGCGAAGGTCGCGGTGTGGTTTCCAGAGCTGACCGATTCGCGGGCACGGTCGTCGACGTGGCCGGCGCTGGAGGCTCGGCGCGATCTGATCAGCAAGATGTTGGAGACGAACACGCTGGCGACGGTGCATCAGCGGTTGCGCGATGAGCACGACCTGTCCGCGACAACCTGATCGCCCGCATCGCCAACATCTGGGCCCACGATCCGCACACCGGCAACCAGCGCCCCCTCAACCGGGACGAGGAGCACGCCTTCTGGGCGTGGGCGATCATCGAAGTCCTTCGGCTT
>JADGOU010000199.1 GCA_017882835.1 Frankiaceae bacterium
CTGGCGAACGATCGCCGCCGGAACTCGGGCTGGCGGTCGGCCGTCCTGCAGGCCTGGGACCGACAGTGCGCCTTCTGCGGGTACGACGGACAGCTCGCCGGCGCTCCGGTCGGAGTTGAGGCCGCGCATGTGCGGTGGTTCGCGTTCGAAGGACCAGACACGCTGGTCAACGGGCTGGCTCTCTGTGTGCTGCACCACAAGCTGTTCGACCTTGGGGCGCTCGGCCTCGATGCGGCGATGCGCGTCCGCGTCTCGACGACCTTTACGACCCGTACCGACGCTGGCCGCACGGTGTACGACCTGCACGGACGCGAACTGCGTCCGCGCCCCGGGACGACGCTGCCGGCTCGAGTGCACGTCGCCTGGCACGATCGCGAGGTCTTTAAGGGTGCACCGTTAGCCGCGTAAGCGAACCGGTTTCCCGGCTTTCGCTTGCACGCGTGATGTGCGCCGCCTTAGGCAACCGCCGCGGCTGACCTCACCGGGCGCCGATCGTGACCGAGAGTCGGGCGCCGGCGCCCGCCGCGGCTAGCCGGGCGGCCACATCCGGGTTGGTGGCGACGACGATCAGTGCGCCGTCGCTGCCAGAGTCGTGACCGCCGTCGGGGACGGTGAGCACTGGGACGCCGCGGGCGACCACGGTCGCGGCGCCCGACGCAGCCGATGGGCCGTCCACTGAGCGCACTGCGGCCGCAAGGACGTCCACGACATCGGTGGGTCGCAGCAGGGTCACCGAGCCTGCGTCGGCGATCCGAACCGGTACGGCGACCAGGGGCGGCCCGGATCCGCCCAGGGCTGCGAGCAGACCCGGGCCGACGAACCGGACATCGGTCAGCGGCTCACCTCGGCGCACCGGACCGGCCAGCAGTCGACCCGTCACCGCCGCTCCCGGTCGCAGCGCGCCGACGGGCACCGCGCCCGGCGGCAGCGGCACCGCCTGCAGGTCGGTCGCGCCGAGCGCGGCGCCGGCACTAAGGTCCCGAGTCGCGGCGAGCACCCGCTCGGTCCGCGGCGGCGGCGGCGAGACCGCCGCGATCGTGCAGGCCACCGCTGCCGCCGCCAGCGCACCGGCGATCAGCCCGCGGTGCCAGGAGACGAACCGGCGTACCCGACGCACCAGCGCGGCCACGCTGAACCTGCCCACCAGACCCGCAGGCACCGTCACGGGAGCTCCAGCGGTACGTCGATGCCAGCCAAGGCGCCTGGGCACGGGCAGTCTCGCGCGGATGGGAGCGCCGCGACGACGTCGTGGAGCAGGTCGCGCAGCCGGGCGGTGTTGGCCGCGAACACCCGGAAGACCTCCTCCTGGGTGACGCCGGCCGCTTCGGTGTGGATGCCCGCGTCCAGATCAGTGACCAGCGCAATCGTGGTGTAGCACAGGGCCAGCTCGCGGGCGAGGACGGCTTCCGGGTGCCCGGTCATGTTGACCACGGACCAGCCCTGGCCGGCGTACCACCGGGACTCGGCCCGAGTCGAGAACCGCGGCCCGTCGATCACGACCATCACGCCGCCGTCGCGGATCTCAACGCCCGCGGCCCGGGCCGTGGCGACCGCCGCCGCTCGCCCACGCGGGCAGTAGGGGTCGGCGAAGGACACGTGCACGGCCCCGGTGTCGTAGTAGGTCTGAGCGCGCCCGGTGGTGCGGTCCACCAGCTGGTCCGGCACCACCAGCGCGCCCGGCCCCAGCTCGGCGCGCAGGCCGCCCACGGCGCAGGGCGCCAGCACCTCGCGCACGCCAACCGACCGCAGCGCCCACAGGTTCGCCCGGTAGGGGATCCGGTGCGGCGGGAAACGGTGGTCTCGGCCGTGCCGCGGCAGAAAAGCCACCCGGCGCCCACCGACCTCGCCGACGACGAGCGGATCGCTGGGCTCGCCGTACGGCGTGGAAACTCGGACTTCCTCGGCCGCGTCGAGGAAGGCGTAGAAGCCCGAGCCGCCGATGACCCCGATGTCCGCCCGCACTCCAGGTCGCCCCACAGCCCCTCCTCAACTCGGACGGGGCCGACCCTAGCCAGGCCGGGCGCCCGAGGCGCCGAAGCGCGCGGCAGGTGTGGACGACGACTCAGGCGCTCTTCGCCGTCGCCGGCGTGGCGGTGGAGGACGCGGGTGAGTCAGCTGACTTGCCGGACGACGCGGCCGCGGTGGCCGGCTTGGCATCCGTGGTGGCATCGGTCGACTTCTCGCCACCGGGCTTGGCGGTGTCCTTGCTGCCAGCGCCGTCGCCACCGGCCGCGGGCTCCGCGGCAGCCTTGGCCTTCTTTGCGGCCGCCCGACTGTCGGTCTTGTAGAAGCCCGAGCCCTTGAAGACGACACCAACCGGAGAGAACACCTTGCGCAACCGTCCGCCGCAGGCCGGGCACTCGGTGATTGCGTCGTCGGCGAACGCCTGCACCGCCTCCAGCCGCTCGGCACAAGCGGTGCATACGTACTGGTACGTCGGCACGACGACTCCTCACCCTCTGGGCCGCCCGGACGTCCGTCGGGTTGGCACTCTCGGTATGCGACTGCTAATGGTGCGCCTGGCACGGGTTTGCCGTCCACCCGCCGTACGCCGGGGTGAACCAGGTAGCGGTGGACCGCGGGGTTCTGGCTCCCGGCGCGCTGGCTCCTGGCACCCCGCTGCGGAGCCTCGACGCCATCCATCTCGCCACGGCCCGGGCCATCTCGCCACGGCCTGGGCCGTAGGTGCAGATCTGCGCGCGGTGGTGACGTACGACGCGAGGATGCCCGTGGTGGCTGCAGCGGTCGGGCTGCCGGTGAGCGGGCCTCGTTGATCGAGCGGCAGGACCATCGGCCTGACCTTGCCGCCGGTCGTCCCGGGGTGCACGGCCGGCCCCTGCGCCGCCTTACGGTCGGTTAGGGTGCCCTTAGTTATCACCGATGACCCCGGAGGAAGAGCCATGGTGCTGCGGGACTGCCGACCAGGCAGCCACGTTCGGCTGAGCGGGCTCATCGGCAGCCACCCGCAGCGGCGCCGGTTGCTGGAGCTCGGATTCGTCCCCGGAGCCGTGATTCAGGTGATCGGCCGGGGCGCCGTCGGCGGTCTGGTCGTCGGGGTGGACGACGCCCGGCTCGCGCTGGACGCCCGTACCGGCGGCTCGATGGTCGTCGAACCGATCGCGTGACGCCGGGTGGCTGTCGGAACGAGGCGCCGTCCGGCGCCGTGCTGCCCGCCGGCCGAGGCGCCGACCGCGTGGCGGGACCGGACCGGGCTGTCCGCGCGGATCGCCCTCGTCGGTAACCCGAACGTCGGCAAGTCCACGCTGTTCAACGCCCTCACTGGCGCGCAGCAGCACGTCGGCAACTGGCCGGGCAAGACCGTGCACGTGGCCACCGGGACCCTGCAGCTGCCTGGTGCCGCCGCGCCCGCCCAGTTGATAGACCTGCCCGGTACCTACAGCCTGGTGCCACGCTCACCCGACGAGGCGCTGGTCCGCGACGTACTGGTCGATCGCAGCGGGTCGGACCGGCTCGACCTGGTGATCGTCGTAGTCGACGCCGCCAACCTGGCCCGGAACCTCTACCTGTTGGCGCAGGTGCTCGACACCGGCATCCCGGTGGTGGCCGCGCTCACCATGCTCGACGTCGCGGTGACCCGCGGGCTTGACCTCGACGCCCGGCGGTTGGGTGAGCTGCTCGGCGTCCCGGTGGTGCCGGTTCGTCCGCGCGCCCGCGGGGGTCTGCCGGAGCTGACCGACGCGATCGAGCGGGCTGTTGCGACCAGCGGCCGGCCGCGGCGGGCGCTGCCAATCGCGCCGCTGGGCGCGGACATCGAGCAGGCGCTCGGCAAGCTCATCGACCGGATTACCGAGCGATCCGCTGGTTTGCAGCCGGTGAGCCCGCGTTGGATGGCGCTGGAGCTGGTGGCCGCGGACGACGGCGTAGCCCCGCCGGAGGCAGCGGCCGACCTGATGCTCCAGCTGCGGCCGGACGCGGACCGGGTGCGGGCCGATCTGGCTGGCCGGCTGGCCGCCTCCGCCGACGGCCTGCTCGCTGGCGCCGCCGAGCTCGCCGACCTCGCCGACACTGCCCGCGCTGACGACCTGGACGGCGATATCGCCACCGCGGTGGCCGAGCGGCGCTACGAGTGGGTGCACCACATCGTCGCGGCCGTCGTACACCGTCCCGCTGGGCAGCGGCCCACCGTCTCCGACCGGGTCGACCAGGTGTTGACCTCGCGCTGGCTCGGCGTACCGATCTTCCTCGCGGTGATGTGGGGAGTCTTCGTCGCAACAACGCGGCTGGCCACCCCGCTGCAGCATGGACTCGCCGCCGTGGTCGACGGCCCGGTGAGCGGGTCCGTCCGCTACCTGCTGGAGCGGGTGCACTCCGACCAGTCGTGGCTGGCCGGGCTGCTGCTGGACGGCTTGATCAACGGGGTCGGGCAGCTGCTCACCTTCGTGCCCCTGATGGTGGTGATGTTCGCGCTGCTAGCCGTGCTGGAGGACTCCGGCTACATGGCCCGCGGTGCCTTCGTCGCCGACCGCTTTCTGCGCCTGCTCGGCCTGCCAGGTCGGGCTTTCCTGCCGCTGATCGTCGGCTTCGGCTGCAACGTGCCCGCCATCGCCGGCACTCGGATCCTCTCCGATGCCCGGCACCGGCTGATGACCAGCCTGCTGGTGCCCTTCGTCACCTGCAGCGCCCGGTTGACCGTCTACGTGCTGCTGGCAAACGTGTTCTTCGGCGCGCACGCCGGCACCGTCGTCTTCGGGATGTACGTGCTGTCGATCGCGCTGGTCGTCCTGATCGGCCTGGCGCTGCGACACTCGATCTTCCGCCACCACCCGCGCGAGCCGCTGGTGCTGGAGCTGCCGCCGTACCGGATGCCCACGCTGTCGGTCGTCGGCCGCCAGACCTGGCAGCGGACGAAGGGCTTCCTGCGCACCGCCGGCGGCATCATCGTGGTCACCGTGACCGCGGTGTGGCTGCTGATGTCCATCCCGCTGGCCGGCGCGTCCGGGGGCTTCGGCCACGTCGACGTCGAGCACAGCCTGTACGGCGGGGTGAGCCGGGTCGTCTCCCCGGTGTTCGCCCCGGCCGGGTTCGACGACTGGCACGCTACCGGCGCGCTGGTCACCGGCTTCGTCGCCAAGGAGGCGGTGATCTCCACGTTCGCGCAGACCTACGGGGCGCAGAAGCCAGGCGACCTGCACCAGGCCGGCGACCTCGGCACCCAGCTGCGGGCGTCGTTCGACCGGGCCGCGGGAGGGCACGCCGTCCCGGCGGTGTTGGCCTTCATGGTCTTCCTGCTGGCGTACACGCCATGCATGGCCACCGTCGCCGCTCAACGGGCCGAGATCGGTGGCCGGTGGACGGCATTCGGCATCGGGATGCAGCTCACGGTCGCGTGGGTGCTCGCGGTCGTCGTGTTTCAAGTGGGCAGGTTGCTGACGTGAGCGTGTTGCGCCAGGTACTGGCCGAGATTCGCACCGCCCGCGGCGGCACCAGCCTGAACGACGTCGCCCACCGGGTCGGCGTCAGTCGGGACGAGGTGGACGCGATGGTCGACTACTGGGTCCGTCGCGGCCGGCTGTCGGTCGAGGAGATCGGCGGCGGGTGCCCGTCCGCGGGTTGCAGGAGCTGCGCCTCGGGTGACGGCGGCGAGCCCGGCTGCGGCCGATCGGGACCGGCTGGGCCGGTGCTGATCGCGGTATCG
>JADGOU010000200.1 GCA_017882835.1 Frankiaceae bacterium
GCGGATGAGCGAGCAGCCGGGCACCGACGACCCGGCCGACACCGCACCCGAGGCCGGCGCGGTGGTGGTCACCCGGCACCGCGACCACCACTTCCCGGCTCGCGGCCGGCGGATCACCGTCCGGCTCGAGTACACCGAGCTGGCCGCGATCGAGCTGGCGGCCGGCCGAGCCGGGCTGACCCCGACCGGCTACGTCGGCGCGGTGGCGCTGGCGGCGGCCCGGGGGACGGTGCCGTCGGCCCCGTCGCCACCCAACAGGCGCTGGCCGAGCCGATGGCCGCCCGGACCCAGCTGCGTCGGTTCGGGACCAACGTCAACCAGGCGGTGACGCGCTGCACACAACCGGGGAGGCGCCGGATTGGCTGGCCCAGGCGTCGAGGTGACCGCCCGGGTGGTGCGCCGGGTGGACGAGGCGGCCGAGGCGCTGATGCGACGGCGGACGTGAGCCGGCCGTGATCGGCAAGATCTGCCCGCGGGGCAAGCGGGTCGGCGGGCTGATCCGCTACCTGTACGCGACCGGACCGGCGCAGCAGGAGGGCCCGCCGCCGGCGTAAATCAGCGTCCCGGCCAACCGCTTCCGGGCCGGGTGCCTCGCGGCATGACCGGACGTTGCGCCTTGCGAGCTGGTGTTGATAGCGTGGATCATCTGGTCTGGTCTGGCGGGTCGCCAGGATGCGCTGTTCGGGGAGGGGATCAGATCAGATGCTTTTCGTCATGACCATGAAGTGGCAGCCAGGCCTCACCCGGGACCAACGTGACAGCGCGTTGATGCGGCGGGCGCAGTGGCAGTACCCCGAGGGCGTGAAGCCGCACGGCGAGTACTGGCCGTCATCGGAGAGCGTTGCCGTCGTGTCGATCTTTGAGACCGACGACCACGGCGCCCTGATGGAGATCGGGTTGACCTGGGGTGACATGTTCCAGTTGGAGGTGTCGCCGGCCGTGACCGCTGAAGACGGGTTGCGGCTGGGTGCAGCGGCGATGGGTCGCCGACCGGCCTGAGCCAACTCCCGACCCCGCGTGGCCACTCGGGGAGTACCCGTCGGCCGTCCGACTTGATCGCCCGCTGGCCGCCGAATCCGCACCCCCGGCCGGCGCCGGCCGGACCCGTCCCTGCCCGCCGTCGAGCACCGCAACGGTGCAGGTCAGCGCGCCGCGGCCAACCTGCGGAAGCGGCCGGCGCGCCGGCCGGTGGCCGGATCGGCGCCCCCGGCCCCGGAATCCGGGTTCGCTTTCGGGTGTCGCCACCTCGTCGGCGGGTCACTCCAGGCCGGCGTTATCCGACCCGCTATATAACCGGGCCCGACCACCACCACCACCTCGGGAACGTTGAGTGTCGAGCCAGCGTGAGGAAGGGGTTGCCCCTCACCCGGGCACTTTGGGTGGAGGAGTCCCGGCCGCGCGTCAGGCGCAGCGCGCGGATGAGCGACGAACCCATTCGAGGTCGACGTTGCGGTTGGCGAGCGCGACGCCGGCGAGCCGGTCGGGCCTGGGCTGCCGTTGACCGGAAGGGGGAAACAACCCGCGCTGCCCGTCGTACCGACTCGCGTCAGCGCACTAGATTGCCCGGCATGACGCTTCTGGACCGGTTCCGGCTCGACGGCAAGGTTGCGGTGGTCACCGGAGCCTCCTCCGGCCTCGGGGTGGCGTTCGCCCAGGCGCTGGCCGAGTCCGGCGCCGACATCGCCCTGGGTGCCCGCCGGGTCGAGCGGCTGGAGGACACCCGTCGGCTGGTCGAGGCCGAAGGCCGGCGAGCGGTGACGGTACGGACCGACGTCGCCGTACCCGAGGACTGCAAAGCACTCGTGCGCCGCGCGATGGAGGAGTTCGGTCGGGTCGACATCCTGGTCAACAACGCCGGCATCGGTACGGCGGTGCCGGCGAGCATCGAGACGCCGGAGCAGTTCCGGCAGGTCATCGACATCAACCTGAACGGCTCATACTGGATGGCGCAGGCCTGTGGCCGGGTGATGAAGCCGGGCAGCTCGATCGTCAACATCGGCAGCGTGTTGGGGCAGACCACCGCGGCGCTGCCGCAGGCGGCGTACGCGGCCAGCAAGACGGCAATCATCGGCTTGACCCGCGACCTGGCCCAGCAGTGGACCGGGCGCAAGGGCATCCGGGTCAACGCCCTGGCACCCGGTTTCTTCGTGTCCGAAATGACCGACAAGTACCCCGACGGCTATCTCGAGCGCCAACAGCAGCGCATTCCGATGCGGCGGTCGGGGGAGGCCAGCGAGCTGTGCGCGGCGCTGTTGTTCCTGGCCTCGGACGCCGGCTCCTACGTGAGCGGCGTGACGTTGCCGGTCGATGGCGGCCTGCTCACCGGCTGACCGGGGGACACCGCCGTGCCAACCCTCTACTACGAGGTCGTCGACGTCTTCGCCGCGACGCCGTTCGTCGGCAACCCGCTAGCGGTGGTCCTGGACGCCGACGACCTACCCCCCGACGCCTTGCAGGCGCTGGCGCGCGAGTTCAACCTCTCCGAGACGGCGTTTCCCATGCAGCCGGCGGGCACTGGCGCCGACTACCGGCTGCGGATCTTCACGCCGACCGCTGAGCTGCCCTTCGCCGGCCATCCGTCGGTCGGGACCGCCTGGGTGCTGGCCCGGCTCGGCCGAGTTCGGTGGCCGGGCGCGGTCACCCAGTCGTGCGGTGCTGGCGTGCTGACCTTGACAGTGGCACCCGGAGACGGGACCGTCCCCGGCCGACCGGGGTCGGTGGAACTGACCGGTGGCGTGCCGTCGGCCGGGCGGCCGCTCGAGGCGACGCCGTTGCTGGCCGCGGTCGGCCTCTCCGCCCCGGACCTGGCCGGTCCGCCGCCGCGGGTCTGCGGCACCGGCCTGGACTTCGGCTACCTTTCGGTGCGGCCGGACGCGGTGGTCCGGGCGAAGCCCGACCTGCCGAGGCTGCGCGAGCTGGCCTCGCTTGGCGTCGCTGGCGGCCTGTCGGTGTCGGCCTGGGACGGGACAACGGCGCACACCCGAGTGTTCGCCGGTGCGGTCGGCGTACCCGAGGATCCGGCCACCGGCTCGTCCGCTCTGGGGTACGGCGCGTGGCTCGCGGCCTCCGGACTCGTGCCCGGCGACGGGGAGAGTCGCTACGTCGTCCGGCAGGGCGCGGAGCTGTCCCGGCCGTCGGTGCTCGCCGGGGCCGTCGTCACCCGAGCCGGCGTTGCGGTGCAGTGCCGGGTGGCCGGGGACGTCGTGCCGGTGGCGACCGGCGAGATCGTTCGTCCGGGCTGAGGGCAGCTTGCCGACGGGTCAGCAGCCATCGGGGCGCAGCCGCAGGCTCCCCGCACCCGCAGGCGTTGGCGCATCGACACCGTCGCTAGCATCGGGCTACCGGAGACGTCCAGGCCGCGCCGCCAGGGGCCAGTACGCCGTCGCTTCCGCCGTACCCGTTGCTCGCGTGTAGGGAGACCATCGTGGGAGACATCGTGGACCCGCACCTGCGCCCCCGCCGCTCGGTTCTCGCCGTGCCCGGCAGCTCGCCGAAGTTCATCGACAAGGCGCAGGGCCTGCCGGTCGACTCCTTCTTCCTCGACCTGGAGGACGCGGTTGCCCGGGGAGCGAAGGAGGCGGCGCGCAAGAACGTCGTCGCGGCGCTGAACAACGGCGACTGGACCGGCAAGACCCGGGTCGTGCGGGTCAACGACCTGACCACGCAGTGGGCCTACCGCGACGTCATCCAGGTGGTCGAGGGCGCCGGGGAGAACATCGACTGCGTGATGCTGCCCAAGGTGCAGAACGCCGAGCAGGTGCACTGGCTGTCGATCCTGTTGACGCAGATCGAGCAAGCCATGGGCTACGAGAACGGGCGAATCGGCATCGAGGCGCAGATTGAGAGCGCGCTCGGCCTGACCAATGTCAACCACATCGCGTTTGCCTCCAGCCGGCTGGAGACCATCATCTTCGGCCCGGCGGACTTCATGGCGAGCATCAACATGCGCTCGCTCAACGTCGGCGCGCTGCACCCCGACTACGTCGGCGATCCCTTCCATTACATCCACATGCGGTTGCTGATGGCAGCCCGCGCCCGGGGCATCCAGGCTATCGACGGCCCCTACCTGCAGATCCGCGACTTGGTCGCTTTCGAGGAAGCCGCCAAGCGCTCGGCGACGCTGGGCTTCGACGGCAAGTGGGTGCTGCATCCAACCCAGATCGACTTGGCCAACCAGATCTACTCGCCGCAGCAGGAGGACTACGACCACGCTGAGCTGATTCTGGACGCCTACGACTACCACACCTCAGCGGCCGGCGGTGAACGCGGCGCGGTCATGCTCGGCGACGAAATGATCGACGAGGCGTCGCGGAAGATGGCGTTGGTCCTCTCCGCCAAGGGCCGGGCAGCCGGCATGCAGCGCACCACCAAGTTCGAGCCGCCGGAGTAGGCCGCGAGCAGGCGGAAACACCCGAACCGTAGTCCTGAACTGTGCTGAAACTCAGCTGACCAAGCGAGCAACTCGCCGCCGGGCACGTCGATGACCATCGCGGTGGCGTACCTCGGCACCCAGCAGCGCGGCCACCGGGCGGCGCTGTCGCCGTACGCCGTGAGGGTGTCGCCGGACGAAAGGCCCCGACCGGCCGACCGGTCAAAAGCCGTAGGCCGCGGCCAGCTCTGAATCCCGCTTCGCCACCAGCTGAGCCAGGTCGACAATCACCTTGGCCTGCTTCCAGGTAGCGTCGTCCTGCATCTTGCCGTCCAGCATCACCGTGCCGGTGCCGTCGGGCATGCCTTCCATGATCCGCTTGGCGAACAGCACCTCGTCCACGGCCGGGCTGAAGACCCGCTTGGCAATCGCGATTTGGTTGGGGTGCAGTGTCCAGGCCCCGACGCAGCCCATCAGGAATGCGTTACGGAACTGCGCCTCGCAGGCCTCCAGGTCGGCGATGTCGCCAAAGGGGCCGTAAAACGGCCGGATCCCGGCGGACAGACAAGCGTCCACCATCCGGGCGATGGTGTAGTGCCACAGGTCCTGCTGGGCGAAGGCGCGGCGGCCGGTCTCGTCGGGATCATCGGCCAGTACGCCGTAGAAGGGATGCCCGCCGCCCACGCGCGTGGTCTTCATGCCCCGGGACGCGGCCAGGTCGGCCGGGCCGAGGCTCATGCCGTGCATGCGGGGGCTGGCCACCGCGATATCGTCGACGTTCTTGACGCCTTGGGCGGTCTCCAGCAGGGCGTGCACCAGGATCGGTCGGGTCAGCCCAGCGCGGGCCTCCAGCAGCGCGAGCAGCTGGTCCACGAAGTGGATGTCCCAAGGCCCCTCGACCTTAGGGATCATGACGACATCCAGCCGGTCGCCGATACCGGTCACGACCTCCGTCAAGTCGTCGAGGAACCACGGGCTGTTCAGGGCGTTGACCCGCACCCATAGCGCGGTTCCGCCGAGGTCGGTGTTGTTGACGACCTCGATCAGGCCGGCCCGGGCCGCCTCTTTGGCGTCCGCCGGGATGGCGTCTTCGAGGTTGCCGCAGAGCACATCGACCTGCGCCGCCAGGGCGGGCACCTTGGCCCGCACCCGCTCCAGGTGCGGCGGGAAGAAGTGCACCGAGCGCTCCGGGCGCACGGGCAGCTCCCGCACCGGCTCCGGCGCACCTAACGCCAGCCGCTCGTAGAAGTGCGAGGGCAGCTTCATGGCAGTCCTTCCT
>JADGOU010000201.1 GCA_017882835.1 Frankiaceae bacterium
AGCCCTTGTCGGCCAGCACCGTGGCGCCGGGGACAACCAGCCCGGTCTCGACGGCGATGGTCAGCAGGTCCAGGCAGACCTCCCGCTCGCCCAGCTTCGGGTCCGCCAAGCACCAGGTGACGGGCATTCCGTCGGGCGCGGTGACCAGATAGAGCTTGAGGCCCTAGCCCGGCCGACCAGCCCCGCCCTCGGGACGATCTACCAATGCCCCGACTGCGAACAGCGTTACCTCGACCAGCGCCGCTGCCCCGACTGCAACCTGGTCTGCCGCCGACTCGACAGCGGAGGGCTATGCCCGCACTGCGATGAGCCCGTCGCCTCAGCGACCTCACCGACCCCTAGGAGGCCACAACGACCCACTGACTCGAACACCTCAGGTGGCCGCCACCGGGCAGATCCCACGGCCACCACCGGGCAGGTCCGGTGACCGCCACCGGGCAGATCCCACTGTCCCTTGACGGCAGAGCGATCACGTTCAAGGCGTGCGGGCAGTTCCGCCGCGTCAACGGCCACTTGCCCCTTGGGCAGACTCGCCGTCTGACTCCGGCGCCGGAGATCATGAACACACGAGGTACCGAAAGGGGGTGAGAGTCGACTGCTACTCGCCGGCAGAGGAGACCAGATCGCCGCTCTCCCTGCCGACGGCGGCTGCCCCTGCGGGAGGCGTCCACTCCGGTGCCAGGGCTCGTCTCTGTTCGAGGTCACGAGTGGCGGAGTCCGCATCCGATGCACAGTGGTGGCAGGTCGCCCGGCGATAGAGCAGTTCGGCTCGCTCTGCGGGCTGGTCGTCTCCGAGGGCGTCGAGCACGTGCGTGTAGTCCAATACGGCTGCTGCCCAGTTGCCGGCGGCTTGATGCGCGATCCCGCGGTTGTACCTGATGGAGGGGTCAGCTCCTAGGCTGACCGCGCGGTCGAAGCTGGCGAGGGCCTGTTCGATCTTGCCTTCCTCGTACTGCAAGGCGCCCAGGCTTGCCCAGGCTGCGACAACTGCTGGGTCCAGTCGGATGGCGGCCTGCAGCTCGTCGTACGCCTCCGGGATCCGCCCAGATTCAGCCTCCGCCTGCCCGCGGAGGCAGTGCAGGTGTGCAGAGTCGGGGGCGAGCTGTAGGCCGGCCGCGCAGTCGTGTAGTGCCCCGTCTACGTCGCCGAGTTCCAGGCGCAGGCTCCCGCGGTTGAGGTAGGCGTCGACATAGTCCGGGTCCAGTTCGAGGACGTAGTCCAGGTCCGAGCGGGCGAGGGTGGCATCACTGAGTTCGAGCGCAAGGCTGGCTCGGTTGAAGTGTGGTTCGGGATAGGGGGGGCTGAGCCCGATGGCGGCCGCGTAGTCCGCCATCGCAGCCTCGGCGTTGCCCTGGGTGCGGTGCAGGGCGGCCCGCTCGAAGTAGTACTCGGAGTGGTGTGGATCGGCCTGGATCAACGTGTCGTAGGCGCCGATGGCGGCGGCGGGTTGGCGCATCGCAGCGAGCAGCTGCGCCTTGTTGTAGAGCAGCACGCTCTTGTGCAGCGTGTGCTGGCCCGGTTCCAGCTCTCGATCGAGACGGTCCAGGCCCGTCTGGACGAGGCGCAGGGACTCGTTGAGGTCACCGAGGTGCATCTCGATCAGCGCCAGGCCATTCTCGTTGAAGGTGGTGTTGAAGACCCGCTGCTCGGCCTCCGGCAGCAGTTGTGAGATACAGATGGCCGTGTTGATATGGGCTTTCGCCTTCTGGTGGTCTCGCCGTCGCTGGTCATAGAAGCGAGTCAGGAGCATGGCTCGCCCGTAGGCGGCTTGCAGGTGCACGCCCGCAGCGGTGCTGCCCGCGCAGGCCTCGTCGTAGAGCTGTTCGGGGCGGTCCGTCAGCCCCAAAGCGCTGAGGGCAGTGCACTCCTTCGCCGTGACAAGCCAGGACCGGTCCGGATCGGTGGTCCAGTCGAGCAGGGTGCGGCTGCGTGCTGCGAGGTCGAGCACGGCGGGGTAGAAGCCCATGAGGATGCAGTGTTCGAGTGCGAACAGGAGGGCGTCGACGCGGGCGCCGGACTGGTCGCTGCCGTGCTCGCGGTGGTAGGGGATCGCGCCCAGGCGCAGGGTCAGCTCATCACAGGAGTCCAGCACAGCAACGCGGCGGTCGTGCAGGGCGGCCCGGCGCGCGGGGGACAGCGCATCGTAAGCCGACCGAAGGCGCCGATCGTCGCTGGTGCAATCGTCAGACACGTACTGCCACGCGGCTGTCTCCGGATCCAGGTGCTCCGCCTGTTGCTCGGGCGGGACGATCCACTCGTCCGCATAGCGAGCCAGTGGCGAGGCCAGTGATTCGGGGAGGTCGGCACCGGTACCGACGACGAGGCGGATCCTGTGGGGGTCGAGACGACGAAGCAGAATCGCGATGAACTCCAGGTCGCTGGCGTCGGCGTCGTCGGCGTCGTCGATGACGACAGTCCGGGGACCACTGAGGCCTCGCTGGTAGCCACTGATCAGCTCGGTGAGGCCGTGCGCGATGCGGGTGGTGCGGGCGCGCGGGTAGAAGCGCGTGCGCTCGGCAGGAGCCGCGGTGGACGTCAGACTCTCGCGGGTGCCGGGCACCAGCTTGCAGAGCTCGGGAGAGACGACCCGGATCTCGGTGTCGTGACGCTCCACCAGGTCGGGGTGGTCGCGGACCAGTGCCGGAACCATCGCGCGGACCAGCTCGCCCGCTCCGCTATAGGGCCCGCGGCGCCGACTGTGTGCGCTGACCGCGGCCAGTGTCGGCGGTAGGTCCAGGCTGGCGATGAGATCGGCGCGCGCAGCAGCTATGCCGCCTCGCAGCCACAGGTGACGTTCGCCGGTCGGCTCAGACCGTGCGCCATCGGTGTCGGTTCTACTCGTCATGCTGGTGCCTCCTTGGTATGTCACGGTCCTGGTGTCGCGGTGTCTGGTGCCGTTCGCGCCACGCCAGCACACCGGCGAGCCCGAACTCGAAGAGTGTCAGGATGAGGACGACGGCCGCGTCCCAGAAGGTCGCTGTTGATGCGGCGGACCCGGTCAGGCGGTCGATCGTCATGGTGATGAACCGCCAGGCCAGCGGAAGCACTATCCCTGCTGCCATGGCAACGGACGCGACGTATCCCGACAGGAGTAAGGGTGCGTACCACCGGGCCGCAGCGCGATCGCGGCGGCTCCCCACGTTGTCCTCACGCACCTTCTCCCGCTTTCCCCATGCAGCGTTGAGCTGATTGAGCAGTACCTGCTTCGCAGCGCCGTGAAGGTCATCACAGCCGGTCAAGAGCACGACCAGGTGGTATAGGTCGGTACGCAGGTGGAGGAAGAACTGCCAGGCGATCCGGGGCAGCGTGGTGAACGCCAACGCAAGGCACAGGCCGCCGAGCAGCGACACCGTCCCGTCCTGGCGTCGCGTTGCCGCTGCTACCAGCGTGAGGCCGGAGACGGCAAGAACGTCCGCAAGCATGCCCGCGAGCATCGGCAGCGCCCGTTGTCGGCGCGGCACGGTCACCAGCCCGTCGAGTGCGGTCTCCACCACCGGGGTGAGGAACCGGTAGGACAGCCGGACCCTCGTGGTCAGCCCCAGTCGCCGGCCCGCGAGCACGTGGAACGCCTCGTGGAGGGCGATCAGCGGGGTCTGGCCGAACACCACGACCAGCTCAATGACCGCCAGGTAAGGGGAGAAGAAGACGTGGCTCGGCATGGGCGTCAAGCCGGAGTCGAGCACGCAGACCCAGACGGCCGCGAGGACGATGAGGGCGTAGCAGAGCCATGCCGCGTTCGAGAAGGCCGCCTTCCCCAGCGCCTGGCCGGGGACGTGAGTCCGCGGGGACACTGTTGACGCGTCATCCTGAGCCGCCGGGGGGTCCGTCGGCGCTCGGATGAAGCTCAGCTCATGGAGGACGGCGACGAATTCACCCAGGTCCACTCGCTCGCCGAACGTTTCGAAGTACCACTCTCCTGCGGCCTCAAGCCCCCGGCCGGCGACGAGTTCGCGCAGCAGAGCAGCCCCGTCGGAGGGGAATACCCCGTACGAGTCGATGTCTCGACGGCCGACGACAACCTCGTCGCCGTCGTCGAGAAACGTCAGGCTATGAAGCAGCAGCGGACGTTCGCCAAGCTCAGCCGTCATGCGCTCGCCCTCCTAACACGTGGGGTGCGGGGACCCGGGGCACGGTCCCCGGGTCCCCGCAGACATGCGGTCAGATGGCGGCCCGCCCGCCGCAGCAGCAACAGCCGTAGCAGTAGCAGGCCATCGCAGTGAGCCGGACCGTGCCGGGCTTGCGGACGACGATCTTCTTCATCGCTCTCACTTCCTCTCCGCGGAAATCTCGCGGTCAGTGTTGGGCCGCCGCGTCCGCTCCCGACCAGAGCGCCCAGACAGCTCGCTGATACGTATGGCGCGTGTCAAGGTCTTTGGACAGTTCCTAGCCGCTGCTGCTCTGCGCGTACGACCAGACCGCCGCCGAGGACGCCTGGCGGCGCATCTTCGCCTTCTTCGATCAACTGCTGGCGCCGGCCACCGAAAGCGGGTCCGACGCCGATTCGACCGACGGGTGACGTGCGGGCCTCGATCCCTCCTCGGCGGCCAGCGCGCAGGGGAGGGCGCTACTCCGGGATGGCTGGCTGATCGGTTGGGCCTGGACTCCTCCACCGTCACGGCCCTGGTGGACCGCGCATGGAGCCGGAGACAGAACTGACCGAGATCGTGGAGGAGAACGACATCAAGCTCGACCAGATCGATTCCCAGGTCGCGCTCCCAATGCCCGGGCACCGCCCCGGTCGGCGGCCTCAGCCGGCCGCTCGCTGATGTTCACCATCTCCGGGATCCGGTTCTTGCGCTGCCCAGGCTGACGCGACGGGCCAGCGTCCGCGATCAACCCGGAGAAGTCCTCGAACGGCCGGCCGACACCACTGGGTCTCGGTCAGCTCGACCACGGGGACCACGGCCCAGCTGGGCGTTCCTTGCCGCCCTCGGCCTGCCCGACGGCGGCCCCACCTTCGTCGGCGCCGCCGTCGGGCACGGCTTCACCAGCGAGCCGGTCAGCGTCGTCTTTCTTACGCTGGTGGCAGGCTCCCATCCTCTACGTCATCACCAGCTCATCACCGTCGCTGCTGTGTCGATGCCCTGCTCGAGCACCACGAAGTCGAGGTTGTGCTGCTCGAACCAGGCCGATAGGTCGAGCAGGTGCTGGTGGCTACGCCCGATGCGCCGCAGCCGGGTCACCACGACCTGGTCGCCGGGCTGGAGCCGGTCGAGCAGCTGGTCGAGCTGGGGTCGGGAGGCGAGCTTGCCGGAGATCTTCTCGATCACGATGTTCTCCGGCGCGATGCCGGCCGCCACCAAAGCGTCGTACTGGGAGGCGGCGTTCTGTTCCCGGGTGGACACCGGCTACGGCTACCAGACCTGGCGAGCCTTGATCGGCCTGCTCGTCATCCTCGTCGCCGGCGCCGGCCTTGGCCTCGGGGCCGGCCACACCCGCAGCAGTCCCACGCAGTACGTCGCCACCCACACCCGGGCCACCGCCAGCCCGGGTACGGCGTGCTCGGCGGTCTACGTCGAGCCGAACGTCTGGGTGCACCACCACCTTCGGTGCCGCCGTCGCGTCCGACGCTAGAGACCGGCCCGCGCGGGATTGGAGCGACCCGCGGGATCAGATCAATCCGAATCAGGTACCTGGTGT
>JADGOU010000202.1 GCA_017882835.1 Frankiaceae bacterium
GGGCTACTGTCACGACTCAGCCCGGCGGCAGCTCTCCGGGATGGAGGCCGTCGAGCGAGATGCCATCGTCAAAGCCCTCCGGGAGGCAGGCGGAAACCGGGTTCAGGCCGCCGCAACGCTCGGGATCGCGCGCTCTTCCTTGTATCGCAAGCTCAAGAGCTTCGGCATCTCCACGATCTAGGTTCCGTAAGGGCGCTTCCCCCGGGCCCCGCCGACGTTGCCCCAGCCGACGAAGGCGATGGGCTTGCGCCGCTCAGAGCCGAGTCGTGCCGGGGGCCCAGGCAGTCAGCGGCGGCGCCGCAGGATCGAACGCAGCACGAGAGCCACCACCACAGCGACCAGCTGGCCGCCGACCACGATGCGTGTGACGTCCAGGGCGGGTTGCCAGCTCACCGAGCCGTTCTTGACGACGAAGACGCCGGCGGGTGCCGCATCGAATCCCCCGCCCCCTCCACTGCCTGACTCCTCCTTGGTGGCGTCCGTGCCGCTGCCACCGCCCGCCCCTCCGCGAACCCGCGCCACGGGGACGATCAGGACGTCGCCGTGCTGGATAGGATCGCCGAACACGCGCCCCACCGTGAGGTTGTCCGTGACCTTGGCGAGCAGCTCTTGTACGTCCATTCCGCCAGCGTAGGGGGACGTCTGGCCCGGCAGCAATGCCAAAGTCCCACCCCGGTGAAGTCAACGGCCAACGCCGTGTCCAGTCCCAAGTCTGGCGCCAGACAGCGCCATTGAGACGGGGGTGCGGCGGCGACGCTCCGGGTCAGGCCAGCAGCGTCCGACTCCACATGTCCACCAGCAGGGCTTCATACCGCGCCGGGGTCCAGCCCCGCTGGTCCAGGAGCAGCCAGTACTCGGCGGCGTTGGTCGACCACACGATGTCGGCGACCTCCTGATCGGTCAGGTCAGCACGCAGGTCTCCGGTCGAACGCAGGTCGGACGCGAACAGCAGCATGTTGGCCGCCCTCCGGTTCACCAGGCGACGCCAGGTCTGCGCGCAGGCGGCATCGGTATCCCCAGCCTTGCGCAGGGCCTCCTGAAGCGGCGCGGTACGCGGGACCAGCCGGGCAACCGCTGCGGCGTAGACCTCGATCTTTCCCGGGGCAGTGGGTTCCGCGCGGATCGCCTGGACGTAGTCACGTTGCTCGGCAGGCACGGGCTGGTCTCCCCCGCCGAGCACGGTGTCGATGACGGCGAGGACAAGCTCCGGTTTGCGCCCGACCGAGGTATAGACCGTGTCGACCGAGACGCCTGCACGGCGAGCGACGTCGGCAACCGTCGTGGCGGCATACCCCCTGTCCTGAAACAGATCCCGCGCTGCGGCCAGGACGGCCAACCGGGTAGTGGCCGCGTGCTCGCGGCGTTGCGGCGAACGGTAGCTGCGGGTCTTGACCGGATCCGGCATGCGTCCTAGCCTAGCAGTATTCATCCGAAGCCGTTTCTGACGAATTTACGGACAGGAGATCACCGTGACCCAGCAGACCACCGACGCACAGCCACTGACTGCGCTCTACCGCCCCGCGAGCTCGGCCCCGGCGACCTGGGCGATGGGGTCGCTCTTCGAACAGCTGCTCAGCGCCCGCGACTCCGGTGGCGCCCTTGGCATGTCACTGGTCACCCAGCCGCCGGGCACCGCCACGCCGTTGCACCGGCACACCCGCGAGGCGGAGGTGTTCTTCCTCCTCGACGGATCCATGACCTACCAGGCCGGCGAACAGACCTTCCACCTGTCCGCCGGAGACTTCATCTGGCTGCCTGTAGGTCTTCCCCACAGGTTCCGGGTAAGTGGGTGGACCCCCGTTCGTTTCCTCGGCCTCACCACACCCGGATACCTCATGGCGCTCTATGACGAAGTCGGCATCCCGGCCTCCGAACGCCGACTCCCAGGATCTGACGGCCTGCCGATGGGCGAGGAGATCGCACGCTGGAACGAGATCGGACCGCGCTACGGGTTACAGGTCGTCGGCCCCCCACTGCCCGCGGAAGACTGATCTTTGACCCGTCTCCCTCCCTGTATGGCGGATGGCCAGGTGAGTATGCCGCTCGTGTCGGCAGACGTCCCTGCGTGGCGCGCGGCGGGTTCAGTCGAGCAGGAACCAGCCGCGCACCTGGGCCTCATGGTCGATGTAGCGTTCGCCGGAGACGTCGACCACGACCTTCTCGATGGTGCCGCCGGTGAATCGGAAGGGCGCCTGGTAGTCAGGGGTCACCGGCGACGCATCGTCGCGGCCCACACAGATGCCGTCCCCCACCGCGCAGAACAACCCGGGCTGGGTGACGATCACGTCGGCTCCCACCTGTTGGTCGTCCATGTAGAGGGCCAGGGTGCCGGCGGCTCCGGGCATGGCCGCATCGGCGTTTCGGCCGGTGACCGTGAACTCGGCGGTGAAGACATGCTTGCCAGGGACGATGTCCCGGTCTGCGTCCACGACCTGCAGATGGGTTCCCACCCAGTTGAAGACATAGTGCAGCCGGTGATCCTTGACGTAGAGGCTGTGCCCGCCGGCAACGCCGCCGTGGGACCTCACGAACGGCATCCTGGCCCAGTCCGAGGAAGCGCACTGCTCGGTCGATGGTGTCGTGCCGGTCCTGTCCGACCACGACCCGGACTGGAGGCGCCTCGAAGAGTCCCCGCTGATTGACATCCCAGCCATGCCGGGCGAGCACCGCGTGGCGCGCCGCCGACAGGCACGTGTAGTTGGCCATCATTCCGCCCGTGACCAGCCCGACCCCCGTACCGCGTGGCAGGCCGAGGGCGTCAACGATCCACCGCCCGGCGACGGACTCGGCCGCCGCCGCCGCAGGGGTGAGCGAGTTGAGCCCGGCGTTCTGGTCCCACACAGTGGTCAGCCAGTCGGCGCCCAGAGCTGCGGGCAGCTCGCCTCCGATCACGAAGCCGAAGAACCTGCCGCCGGCGATCCCCGCGATTCCTGGGTCGGCCCGGCGGGCCAGGTCTTCGACGACCTCCACGGGGTCGGCGCCGCCAGCCGGCAGCTCTCCGCCGAACGCCTCGAGCATCTGCTCGTAGGTGGCCCGCGGCCAGACCGGCCGATCGTCGAGGGTGTCGAGAAAGCCCGCGGCCAGCACGGCCCAGCTCAACATCAACTGCGCCGTCACCCGCTGCCGGGGAACGTCCCCGGCCACCAGAGTCTGAGCCCGATGGCCCGGCTGACAGGGCTGGCACCACCGCGGGTCGCCCGGCACGTGAAGTGCGCGGGGAGCACGCCGATTACGCTGAGCCTGGTGAACCGGCGACAGGTGCTCCAGGCGTTGGCCGCCGCCGCCCTGCTCTTACTTGCGGTATTCGGCGGCAGCGCGCTGCGCGCCAGCGGGGTCAGGCCAAACCCGCTTCCGCTGAGCAGCTCGACAGATCGGCTCGTGGTCATCGGCACCGGTGGCATGAGCCCCGGCGACATCGATCCGGTTCGCACCCCAAACCTCTGGAGACTGCTGCGAGACGGCTCCTCGGCGGCGCTCAACATCACGGCCGTCCATGCCAACACGTGCCCCGTCGACGGGTGGCTGACGCTGTCGGCGGGCAACCGGGCGGGACAGCCGGACAATGGCGCCGGGCTCCCGGCCTGCCAGCCGATCCCGGGTATGAAGAGTGGTTTCGTCACCGGCTGGAACTCGCTGGTCGCGGCAGCTGCCGGCCGGCCCTACGGCTCGAGGCTGGGGACGCTGTCGCAGGCGCTGGCGAGCAACGGCCAGTGCATCTCGGCGATCGGGCCAGGGGCGGCCCTGGGCGCGGCGCCGCCCAACAACGGCGTCGTGCCCCGCTTCCAGACCCTTGACGCCTCGAACCTGACGGTTGGTCTCGCCGCCTGCCCCACCTCGCTGGTTGACGTCGGCGCCATTCGTGACCCGGGCGACGTCGACGTCGCCGACCCGGAGCAACCGACACTCTCGCACGATCAGCAGCTGGCGGGCGTCGACCAACGGGTCGGGCAGGTCGTCGCGGCGGCTCCAGGCGGCGCGGACGTCATGGTCGTCAGTCTCGCCGACGCGGGGCGGCACCCCGGGTTGAGGGTGGTGCTCGCAGCGGGTCCGCAGTTCGGGCCAGGCACGTTCTACTCCCCCTCGACGCGGCAGCCCGGACTCGTCCAGCTCGACGACATCACAGCCACAATCCTCAACCACGCCGGGGTGGCCGTGCCCCGTGAGGTGAGCGGGACGCCCTTGCAACGCTCGCCCGCACCGGACAGCTCGGACACGCTGGCCCAGCGCCGGCACGCAGCGCTCGTCGACTATGACCTCTCGTCGCGATCTGTGCAGCCGGTGGTCTACCCCTTCTTCGTCACGTGGGTCGCACTCATGCTCGCGGGCCTGACGGTGCTCGCGGTGACGTTTTGGCGTCGGCTTGGCAGCGACTGGTTGCGCGAGTCGATGCGCACGTGGGTGCGCAAGGGACTCGTGGTCTTCGCAGCCGTCCCGGCCGCAACCTACCTCGCCAACACGGCGCCGTGGTGGCGCTTTGGTTTGCCGGCGGCAGCGCTCGTGCTCGCCACCGCGGCGTGGACCGGGGTGCTCGGGGCTATCGCGCTGCGTGGTGGGTGGCGGCGCTCGCCAATGGGCCCGGTCGCCGCCGTCGCCGCGATGACCTTCATCGTGCTGGCCGCCGACGTCATGAGCGGCTCAAGGCTCCAACTGGCATCTCTTCTCGGCCTCAACCCCATCGTCGGGGGCCGGTACTTCGGGCTCGGCAACGTCGCCTTCGCCCTGTTCGCCGCAGCGACCTTCCTTGTGGCGATCGCGGTCTCCAGCCCGCTAGTCCGCGTCGGCCGCCCGCGACTTGCCGCACTCGCCGTCAGCATCATCGGCATCGTCGCAGTCGTCGTGATCGCGATGCCCGCCTGGGGCAGCAAAGTCGGCGGGCCCCCCGCCCTCGTGCCCGGGCTCGCCGTGCTCGTCCTGTCGATCCTCCAGGTCCGGCTGAGCTGGCGGAAGATCCTCCTCATCGGCGAAGGCACCGCCGTGCTCGTCGTCACCCTCGCACTGCTCGACTGGCTGCGCCCCACGTCTTCGAGATCGCACCTCGGGCGGTTCGTCCAGTCGGTCATCGACGGCGACGCCGGTGACATCGTCAACCGCAAGCTCGCACAGAACCTCGACACCCTGATCCACACCACGGTCTTCGCCTACCTCGTCCCGCTCCTGCTCATCGCCCTGGCCTACGTCCTGGCCCGCCCCGGCTCGCGACTCGCGCGACCAGTCGGGCCCCTCCTGGATCGGGTCGAGACCCTCCGGGCGGGGCTCATCGGGCTCACCGTGACGATGTTCATCGGTCTGCTCGTCAACGACACCGGCGTGGCGATCCCGCCCGTCGCGCTCGCGCTCGTCCTCCCCCTGCTCATCTCCGCCGGGATCCGCACCTGGGAGCTGCCCGCGAATGAGGGCAAGGTGATGACACAGGAGCTGCGACAGCAGAACGACATCTCAACCTCGCCCGGTCCGCCCCGCAACTGAGGCATCTCCCACGGACGCCACAGCCAGAACAGCACGAGCCGGTGACGATGACATCTCATGCGGCAGGGCCGGCCCGCTATTTGACGCACCGGATACCACCGCCGGACAGGGCGCTGAGCGCAGTGGGCGGCGGTGCCGTGACACCTGGGCCCGCACCCTGCACTGGTGTGGC
>JADGOU010000203.1 GCA_017882835.1 Frankiaceae bacterium
TCGGACTGGACCACGACGGGTGCCCTGCTGCCGGTGGACGGGGACTGACCATCGTCACCACTGGTGATCCTCGCCTCGGCGTCCGGCTGGCTGGCATCCCCACCATGCCGTTGGCCGTCGTCATCGCGGCAGCGACGGGCGCCGCCGGACTGGCCCCGGTGGTCGCAATCGGGCTGTCACTGGCCGCCACTGGGTGGTCACCGGACCACGTGACCGGGGCGATGGCGCTCGCCGCCGCGGTCGTCGCAGTCTCGGCGCTGACCGCGGCCGGCGTCGCGGCCTTGGTTGGCCGGGCACTCGAGATTGTGCGGGCGGACGCGGTGGCGGCCCTGTCGGCTGACCCAGACCACCGGCGGGTACTCGGGAGGCGTGGGGCCACCCCAGTCGCCACCCCAGTCGCCACCCCAGTCGCCACCATCGCGACCACCGAGTCCGGCGGGCTTGCGCGCGCCGTGCAGGCGCTCCGGCTGCGGGTCAGGGTCGCCGACGAGATGGCGCTGCGCCATCGCCGTACCGCCGAGACGACCGGCGCCGGCATGTTCGAGCTGCTCTCCGGCCTGGTCGACGCCGAGGAGGGCGCCCGCGGTCAGCTGGCTGCCGAGCTGCACGACACCGCAGCCCAGTCGCTGGCGCTGGCCAGCTCGCTGTTGACGGTGGCGGTGACGCCGGCAGAGGTGGCCCAGGCCGCCGGGCTGGTCGACGAGGCGGAGGAGCAGGTCCGGGCCGTGATGGCGCGAACCCGGCCGCCGGCGCTGCGAGAGGGCGACCTGGGGGCGGCCGTCGGCGTGCTCACCGCCGACCTGCGCCAACGCTACGGCCTGCGCGTCACGGTGTCCTGGCCGGCTGGCCCGCAGCCCCTGCCGTTGGGCACGGCGGTCATCGTCTACCGGTTCTTCCAGGAAGCACTGCTCAACGTAGTGAAGCACTGCGAGGTAGATGTGGCGGCCGCCGTCTTGGCAGTTGAGCCAGACCGGATAGTCGCCCGCGTCCGGGACCAAGGAGGCGGCTTCGACCCGGACGCGGTTCGGGCTGACCGCGGCCGGCACGTCGGCCTGGACCTGCTCCGGCAGCGAGCCCGACTAGCCGGCGGCAGCATGCGCGTCCGGTCGACGCGGGGAGCCGGCACCGAGCTGGAGCTGCGGCTGCCCCGTGGCACCTCGGTGTCGCTGGTCGGCGAGTCGCTGGTAGGCGAACGGTGCGCCGGTCCGGTCGGCGACGACGGCGCCTGACGCCGCACGGCCGCTAGTGGCCTCGCCGGACCGACATGGCCGCGACGCCGGGCGGAGGAAGGCCGGCTGCGGCGCAGAGCAGGTCGCACCACGCCGACACGTGGGCGCCGAGGTCGGCACCGATCGGTGACCAGGAGGCGCGCACCTCGATATCGGCGGCCGCAGCTTCGTCGGCTCCTGCAGCTTCGTCGGCTCCTGCAGCTTCGTCGGCTCCTGCAGCTTCGTCGGCCAAGGTGCCGAACCGGGCCGACGCGGTGCGGGTCACGGTGCCGGCGGCAGCCGTGTGCTGCGCCCCACGGGCATCGAGGGCCTCAAGCAGCCAGCTCCACCCCACCGCGGCGAGCATTGGATCCTCCGCCATCTCCGAATCCACCGCGGCTCGGACGTAGGACACAATCCGAACGCAGCCGCCCCAGGCCTGCTCGCCGGCCGGGTTGAACAACACCACCCAGCGGCCCTCCGCAGCCGTGCCCCCGTCGCCGGCCAGGTCCGCGGTCATGGCGAAGGAGTACGGCGCGAGTCGCTGCGGACCCGGGACCTCCTGCAACCGGACCTCAGGTCGCACCGAGGCCACCCGCGCGCTGGCCACCGCGCGAGCGAACGAGGCCGGAAGCGACGCCAGGTCCAGCGCAGGTGGTGGCGACACCCGGGCGGGCACGCGGGGATCGGACGTCAGGCCGCCGCAGCGGTGGCTGGCACGACATCGGCGCCGGCCACCCCGATCAGCACGCCGGCGCCACAGTCGGCGCAGCACCACTCGGTGCAGTCGGTCCCGTGTCCGTCCGCGCACGGCGGCTGCTCGAAGATGCGGTCGTCGTGGCAGCAGGGGCAGTGGCGTTCGATGGTCAGCACGGGGCACCTCAGTTGTTGGTCGGGCGGTACAGCAGCACCGTCTCACCGGCCCCCGACAAAATCCGGGAACTAGACCCGGCGTGTCGCGGCCGGGCTGCGGGGTGCGCGGGGCGGGGCGTCGGGTGCGCGGGCCCGGCCGCGGGCTGCCGGTACGCGGGGGCGTCCACTGCGCCGGCGTGGGACCATCGGCGCACCATGCGCCCGTCCCCACTTCAGCTGTCCCCATCGCCGGCGCCGTCGTCGGTGACCGACTCGGCGTTCCTGCGCGCCTGCCGTGGCGAGCCGGTCCCGCACACGCCGGTGTGGTTCATGCGCCAGGCCGGACGGTCGCTGCCGGAGTACCGGGCCGTCCGGGCCAATGTGCCGATGCTCGCCTCGTGCCGGACGCCCGAGCTGGTCGTCGAGATCACCCTGCAACCGCTTCGGCGCTACGGCGTCGATGCCGCGGTGCTGTTCAGCGACATCGTCGTACCGCTGCAGGCGGTGGGCGTGGGCCTGGACATCGTGGCCGGCGTGGGACCGGTCATCGAGGAGCCGGTACGCCGCGCAGCCGACCTGGCGCGGTTGCGCCCGCTCACCCCGGACGACGTGCCGGATGTCAGCGCGTCGGTGACCGCCCTGGTCGACGAGCTCGGCGGCACCCCGCTGATCGGCTTCGCCGGCGCCCCGTTCACGCTGGCCAGCTACCTGGTCGAGGGCGGCCCGAGCCGCAACCATGAACGCACCAAGGCGCTGATGTACGGCGAGCCGGCGACCTGGCACGCACTGCTGGACCGGCTGGCGGACATCGCCCTCGGTTTCTTGCAGGTTCAGGTGGCGGCCGGCGCCGCGGCGGTGCAGCTGTTCGACTCCTGGGCCGGGGTGTTGTCCGCGGCCGACTACCGGCGCTACGTCCTGCCGCACAGCGCCAAGGTGCTCGGCGGTTTGGCCGGTGGCGGCGTTGTACCGCGGATCCACTTCGGGGTTGGCACCGGCGAGCTGTTGGGGCTGTTGGCCGAGGCAGGCGCGGATGTGGTCGGAGTGGACTGGCGGGTCCCGCTGGATGCCGCCGCCGGCCGGGTCGGACCTGGCCGGGCGCTGCAGGGCAACCTCGACCCGGCGGTGCTGTTCGCGCCCTGGGGCGCCGTGGCCGCCAAGGCGCGCGAAGTCCTGGCCGCCGGCAAGGCCGCCGATGGGCACATCTTCAACCTTGGTCACGGCGTCTTGCCGGACACCGATCCCCGCGTGCTCGAGCGACTGGTCGAGCTGGTGCACGCGGAGTCGGCGCGCTGAGCGAACTCCGCGGGTACGGCGAGTCACCGCAGCGTCGCGTAGTCATCGTCGGCGGCGGCATCGCCGGCCTTGCCGCGGCGTACGCGATTCGCTGCGACGCGCCGCCGAACACCAGTGTCGTCGTCGTCGAGGGCTCCTCCGCGCTGGGCGGCAAGCTACGGACATCGGCGATTGCCGGCATCAACGTGGACGAGGGCGCGGAGTCGCTGCTCGCCCGGGTGCCCGAGGCGGTGGCGCTGGCCGACGCCGTTGGCTTGGGCGACGAGCTGGTGGCGCCGGCTACGACGGCGGCCGCGGTCTGGACCAGCGGCCGGATGCGACCGCTACCGACCGGCACGGTGATGGGGGTGCCGGCGGACCTGCGAGCGTTGGGCCGCTCCGGTGTGCTCTCGGCCCGCGGGCTGGCGCGGGTGCCGCTGGACCGGGTGCTGCCCGGGAGCGCGGTGACCGGCGACGCGGCGGCCGGGGACCGGTCGGTGGCCGATGTTGTTGGTGGCCGGCTGGGTGCCGAGGTCGTCGAGCGGCTGGTGGAGCCCCTGCTCGGCGGCGTGTACGCCGGCCGCGCCGACGAGCTGTCGTTCGCGGCCACGCTGCCGCAGCTGGCGGCCGCTGGCCGCGACACCCGCTCGCTGCTCGCCGCGGCCCGCGTGGCCCAGGCCCGGTCGAGCGGTGCGCGCACCGGCCCAGTGTTCCTCACGGTGCCCGCTGGGTTAGGCCGACTGGCCATCCGGGTCGCGGCCGCCGCTGACGCCGAGTGTCTTTTGGGTCGGCCGGTGCGCGAGCTCACTCGGACGCCGGACGGTTGGCGGCTGGTGATCGGACCGACCCCGGAGCCCGAAGTCCTCGCCGCGGACGCCGTTGTGCTCGCCGTACCGGCCCGGCCGGCAGCGCGGCTGCTGACCGGGGTCGCCGCGGACGCGGCCGCGGAACTCGCCGGCATCGACTACGCCAGCGTCGCCGTGGTCACGCTGGCCTGGCCGGCCGCCGACTTCGCTGCGCCGGTGCCAGGCAGCGGCTTCCTCGTGCCGGCAGCCGACGGGCGCCTCGTCAAGGCGGCGACCTTCTCCTCAGTCAAGTGGCCGCACCTGGCGGCGGCCGACCCGACGTTGGCCGTGGTCCGCGGCTCGGTCGGCCGACACCGCGACGAGGCGGTGCTGCAGCGCGACGACGTGGAGCTGGCCGGCTTGGTCGCCGCCGACCTGCGCAGCGCTACCGGGGTCCGTGGTCGGCCGGTGGCTTGGCGGGTGACCCGCTGGGGCGGGGGACTGCCGCAGTACGCCGTTGGTCACCTGGACCGGGTCCGCCGCATCCGGGCGGCGGTCGAGCGCCAGCCCGGCCTGGAGATCTGCGGCGCCGCGTACGACGGCGTGGGCGTGGCCGCGTGCATCAGGTCGGCGAACAGCGCGGCGGCGGGCATCGTCGACTTCCTGGCCAAGCCCCCGCCGGCTGGCGGCTGAGGCGACCACCAGTCCATCAACCGCAGCCGTCAGCCGGCGCCGATCGCCACCACCCCATCCATGGTCCCGATCAGCACTCGGCCCGCGGTCAGCGTCGGGCTGGCGAAGTGCGGGACGGCGCCCACCTGCTGGGTCGCGATCGATCGCCCGGTGGCCGGATCCAGGGCGTGCAGCACGCCGCCGCGGGTGTCGATGGCCCACACCACGCCGGCGCCCACCACTGGCGACCCGTCCACCGAGGCAGCCGCGTGCCAGCCGACCGCGATCCCCCCGTCCGGCCCGACTGTCACCGAACGCACCCCGTCTCGGCACGGCACGAACAGCGTCCGGTCAAGCAGCGCCGTGCCACCGAAGGACGTGCACACCGGCGCGCTTGCGGCGGCCCCGCCGATGCCGCCGAGCCGGTCGCCGCGCAAGACATAGCCGGTGCCGCTCTTGCCGGCGATGAACACCAGTCCGTCCGGCAGTAGCGCCGGCCCGGTCGAGCCCAGGTCGGTGTCGGTGGCGTTCTCCTGCGCCCAGCCCGCCGGCGCGAACAGGTCACGCTGCACCAGGTCGGCCGAGAGCTTGACCACCGAGTCGCCGCCGTCGTAGGTCTTGGTGGACTCGCCGTTGCCGACGCCGACGTACAGGTTCCCCTCGGTGTCGACCGCGGGTCCGGACGGCGCCCAGATGCCGCCCTCCCGCGTCGTTGGCACTCGGTAGCTCAGCATGGGTCCCTGCCCGTCGGTAGCGGAGGCCAGCACCCAACCGTGGTAGTCGCCGCAGTCGCCGTAGAGCCCGCCGTACGCGACGTAGACCCGGCCGGAGGA
>JADGOU010000204.1 GCA_017882835.1 Frankiaceae bacterium
CGTGGTCACTGGCGCGACAGCCCCACCGACCGCGCCAGTCGCTGCGCCGACGAGCCCGGTCACTGGCGTGGTGGGCGTACCTGGTCTGGCCCCTGGTGTCGGCACAGCGACCGTTCCCGCCGCCGGCAACCGCGGAACCAACGGTGGTGTTACAGGCACAAAGGTGCCCGAGCGGGGCGCCACGGCGCTCGGTCCGACAGCACCCAGCCCGGTCGGCGCGGCTGGCGCTTGCGGCGCAGCGCTGTGAACTGCCCCCGAAGCGGGAGTGCCCCCGGGTGGCGGTACCGCTCGGCGTACCGGGAGGCAGCGGGCCGGCGCCGCGGCACTGGCCAAGGGCGCAGCGGCATACCGGGCTCCTGCCGTTGGTCCGTCGCAGTCTGGCCGGAAGCGGGAGCAAGCCAGAACCACCCGCCCCGGCGAAGCATTTCGGTGTGGAGCTCCCACCGCATCGGGCTTTCAATCACGCTCGGCGCGCCGTGGGAGTGGGACGACACCCACCCGTGGGGCGACCTGCTGCGCTACAAGTCACTGACCGCCAGCCGTGGCTACCCGCCGGACGAGCGGCTGCACACCCGGCCACGAGGGGATCTGGTGGGGGCCGGCTGGCGGCAGCTCGGTCCGCTGAACGACTGGCTGCGCGACTACGTGGGCCCGTCGCGCAGCGCTCGCTGAGCTGACCGCCGTACCGTCTGCGCCGCCGGAGCCGCCTGCGGCCACCGCCGCCCACAGCTTCACCCGCTGACGGCATCGCCGTACGGCGTGTCGCAGCCCGAATCGATGCCGTAGGCCGGTGAAGCGGCGCGGCCCTGGCGGCGATGACCGCAACCTCGCGACCGGCCGGCCCAAGTGGCGGCCCGAATCCGTGCCGTGCCGACCGGGTCCTCGTCGGGTGAGAAGGCCAGCTGATTGGCCGCCCGTTGTGGCCGTCAACCGCCGGTCGCATGGGCGGGCGCGACATACCGGCCTATTCTTCAATCCGTGTCAGCCCCTCCGGTCGTCGTCCGACCCGCGGGCGACCGCCGAACGAGCCAGGGCAGTGCAGGCGGCGAAGTTCACCGGGGCGGAAGCCACCTAGCGGGTCGGCACCGACCGCGGCGGCGGCTTCGCCGAATTGTGCTGTGGACCGTGATCTTGCTCACGGTGGGCGTTGGGGCCTTCGGCGTCGGCTTGTTCACCGCGCCTGTCGATCTCACGGTGCCGCCGCCGACGAAGGCCGCACTCATCTTGGACGGGGCAGGCCAGCTGATCGCGACCATCCGGCCGCCACAGACCCAGGAAGAGGTGTCCGGCGAAGACCTCCCGGTGGTGATGCGTCAGGCCATCGTCAGCGCCGAGGACGAGCACTTCTTCGACCACGCGGGCGTCGATCCGCGGGCGATTGCCCGGGCGCTGGTCCGCGACGTCACCGGCTCGACGACGCAGGGTGGCTCCACCATCACCCAGCAGTACGTCAAGAACGTCTACGTCGGATCGGAACGCACCCCACTGCGCAAGCTGCGGGAGGCGGCGATTGCGGTCCGGCTCGAACAGCGGATGAGCAAGGACGACATCCTCACTCAGTACCTCAACACCCTCTACCTCGGCAACGGTCTGTACGGCGTGCAAGCCGCGGCCAAGTACTACTTCGGCGTCCCCATCCAGCAGGTGTCGCGGGCGCAGGCGGCGATGCTCGCCGGGATCGCGCCGGCGCCGTCGGCCTGGAACCCGGCCACCAACTTCGAGGCGGCCCGGTCCCGGCAGCTGTACACGCTGAACCGGATGGTCGCGAACCACTACCTCACCGTCCAGGAGGCGTCGGATGCCTACCGAGTGCCCCCTGTGCTCAAGGTGGAGAAGGCCCAGCCGGAGACCACGATCGCGCCCGAGTTCCGCGACCTGGTCGAGACCCAGCTGCGGCGCGACCTCGGCGACCAGCAGCTGTTCCGGGGCGGCCTGCGGGTGACCACCACGCTGGACAGCGACCTGCAGAAGGCCCTGGTGCAGGCGGTCGCCGACGTCGTGCCCAAGCCCACGGACCCGCAGGCGGCGGCCATCGCGATCGACCCTCGCAGCGGCGACATCAAGGCGCTTACCACCAAGCGCGACGGCGGCTACAGCCGCAACGGCTTCAACCTGGCCACCCAGGCCGCCCGCTCCACCGGTTCGGTGATCAAGCCGTTCACGCTGGCGGCGGCACTGGAGAACGGCGCGTCGGTCAACGACCGGTACGACGCCCCACAGTGCATCACCATCCCGAACCCGGGCGGTACGCCGAACCCCTATCGGCCATGCAACGCCGAGCCGGAGGAGGTCGGCACCTACAGCCTGCGTACGGCGATGGAGCTGTCGGTCAACACGGTGTACGCGCCGCTGGCCAGAGACGTCGGCCTGCGCAAGGTGATGGACGCCGCCGGGGCCGCCGGGCTGGCGCCGCCGGCCAACCTGAAGACCAACCTGGCCAACTCCCTGGGCGTCGAGGTGACGCCGATCTCGGTCGCCACGGCGTACTCCACCTTGGTCAACCACGGCGTCCGACATGATCCGCGCACGGTGCTGGCGATCCGCAGCGGCGGCAGTGGGGGTGCCGACGCCGGCGACATCGTGCGCGAAGAGCCAGCCGCCCCGGCCGGGCAGCAGGCACTGCCCGCTGACGTCGCGGACACCGTCCGCGATGTGCTCCGCGGCGTGGTAGACCGGGGCACCGGTACGGCGGCCCGGCAGGACTTCCCCGTGTACGGCAAGACCGGGACCACCGACGACTTCACCAATGCCTGGTTCGCCGGCTGCACGCCCGAGCTGTGTCTGGTCACCTGGATGGGCTACAACAGCGAGTCACTGCCGAGCGGGCAGCCCAACTCCATGCGCAACGTCGAGGGCGTCGGCACGGTGATGGGTGGCACGCTGCCCGCGCAGGTCTTCGCCCAGGCCCTGGCGAACTACCGGGAGCTGCGGCCGGGCGCCGGCGGACTGGCCGGTTCGTCGGGCTGAGGAGGCGGCGTACCGGGGGTACAGCAGGGCTCGCGCGTCCGGGAGACAATGCCCCCGTGCGTGCTGCTGCCTGGCTGGCGATGCTGGGCACCGTCGTGTCGGTGGGGTTCACCGTCGCCCTGGCTCGGCGCTGGCGCACGTCGCGTCGGCCGTTCCTACGGTCCTGGACCATCGCGTTGGCCGCCTTCTCCACTGGCATCGGAGCCCTCGCCTACGGCGCCGCGGTTGGCTTCGACGAACCGGTGGTGCGGGTGTACTACGTCTTCGGCGCTCTGCTCGCCGCGCCGTGGCTGGGTCTGGGCGAGGTCGAGTTGCTCGGCAGTCCCCGGCTGACCCGTTCGGCTGGCCTGGGACTGGCGCTGCTGTTGGTGCCGGCGGCACTGGTGGTCGCGGTACAACCGCTGCGTGCGCCGGTACCGGGCGGGTTCGCCGTACCGGATGGCAGTGTCCTGTTCGCCCCGCTGTCTCGGGGGCTGGTGGCCACATCGAACATCGCCGGCACGCTTGCGGTCGTGGGCGGGGTCGTGGTTTCGGGCGTTCGCGCTCGTGGGCAGGGGCTGGCCGCCCGGTCGCGGTTCGCCGGGGCCTGCCTGATTGGCCTCGGGGTGCTGGTGGCCGCCGGTGCCGGCACTGCGGCCGGGCTCGGCGTACCCGGGTTGCAGCCGGTCGTGCTGGCCGTCGGCGTCGGGGTGATGTACGCCGGGTTCCGGCAGACGCTGCGTCGGGTGGGTCGGCACCGGATGGGTGAGCAGGAGTGGCGCCGGGCGGAGCGAGCCCGGCGCCAAGCCGAGCGAGTACGGCGCAGGTTGCCTCCGGTGCCGTCGCCGGCTCCGCTGCCGCAGACCGTGCTGGCGGCTGCCCGCTGGGGCGGTGCCGCGACTCTCGACGGCTGGAGCGGTCGGCCGGCTCCCGGCGGTCCGGCGTGACGGTCGGCGCGGCGCCGCGAGTCGAGCTGCTCACGCGGCCAGGTTGTCACCTGTGCAGCCAGGCCCGCGAGGTGCTGCGCCGGGTCGCCGACGAGCTTGGCGTGACCTGGGTGGAGCGCGACATCACGGCGAGCCCCGAGGACCTGCGCCGGTACGCCGAGTGGATCCCCGTTACCCTGATCGACGGCGTCGAGCACGACTGCTGGCGGCTTTCGGACGACCGGCTGCGGGCCGCCCTGCGCGCCGGTCGGGCCGGCTGACCACGGCTAGCTAGCCCGCTCGACCGGACCCGGCCCGCCGGGCTGGCTGAGCCGAGCTGGGCCGCCTGGGAGCGCCGATCAGGACCTTGGACTCTGCTTAACCGCAGGCGTCATACCTAACGTCAAGGCATCGCAACCGGGCGGCCGGCTCAGGCACTGGCGTGCAACCGGGAGGGGTGGTGCCTACGTGGCTCTTGGACGGCACCGTAGCGGGTCCTCGGTGGTGGTGTTCCCACCTCGGCCTCGCCAGGTGGCCGATTGCCCGGGCACACCGATGGAGCCTGGCGTGATCCTGCTGCACCCGGTGATCGCCCCTCGGGTCCGGACCGATGTCACGCTCCGCTCGGCGCGAACTGCCCGAGCTGACGACACTGCGAGGACGGCCGCCGCCGCCCGAGTTGCTGCCGCCGGGGCCGGACCCGACGGGGCACTGCGGTGCCCGCACGGGGTCGACCATCCCAGTTGGTGTTCGGTCTGCCGGCTGCACTGGGAAGCCAGGCTGCGGCACCCGTCCTGGCGTGGTGGCTGGCACCCGACTGCCGGCGGGCATTGAGCGCGCTGACCGCGCCCGTGGCCGCGGTCGGGCGGCGCTGTGAAGACGGCGCTGCGAAGACGGCGCTGCGAAGACTTTGTGCGCTCGTGCACTAGCACGTAACCTGCCGACGGATGCTGCCAGCGCAGCGGAGGCGTCGAGTCCGTCCCGGCGTACCGCGCCTTGATCGCAGCGCCTGCGGTACAGCCAGAGCAGCAGCCTCCGATTCAGGAGCCCCATGACCGAGCAACCCCGGACCGGCCGCTCCGGCTCGGCCGGGCGAGCGTCGGGCCGTCTGATCCCGGAGGCGACCGTCTCCCGGCTGCCGCTCTACCTGCGAGCCCTGCACGCGTTGGCGGAGACCGGCGCTACAACTGTGTCCTCGGAGACGTTGGCGGCGGCGGCCGGGGTTAACTCGCCCAAGGTACGCAAGGATCTGTCCCAGCTGGGGACCTACGGCACCCGCGGCGTCGGGTACGACGTGGAGTACCTCGTCTACCAGATCTCCCACCAGCTTGGCCTCACTCAGCGGTGGTGCGTTGTCCTCGTCGGGGTGGGCAACCTCGGACATGCGCTCGCCGGCTACGGCGGGTTTGCCTCCCGCGGGTTTCGGGTGGTCGGCCTGTTCGACGCTGACCGGGAGCGCATCGGCGAGGAGGTAGCCGGCCTGCCGGTGCGCCACGTCGACGATCTGGCGGAGATCGTCCGCAGCCGCCGGGCGTCGATCGGCGTCATCACGACCCCGGCCGCCGCGGCGCAGGACGTCTGCGACCGGCTGGTCGCCGCTGGCGTCACCAGCATCCTGAACTTCGCGCCGGTGACCCTTGCGGTCCCGCCGGGCGTCGACGTCCGCAAGGTGGACCTGTCTGTGGAGTTGCAGATCTTGGCTTTCCATGAGCACCGCAAAGGGGTCGGC
>JADGOU010000205.1 GCA_017882835.1 Frankiaceae bacterium
TGGTGGTCAAGCGCGGCCCCAACGCCGGCAGCCGGTTCCTGCTGGACGGCGACGTCACCACCGCGGGTCGGCATCCCGACAGCGACATCTTCCTCGACGACGTCACCGTTTCCCGCCGGCACGCCGAGTTCCATCGCGAGGGAGTGGGCTTCTCGGTGCGCGACGTCGGTAGCCTGAACGGCACCTACCTCAATCGCGAGCGGATCGACTCGGCCGCGCTGACCGGCGGCGACGAGGTGCAGATCGGCAAGTTCCGCCTGGTGTTCCTGACGGGTGGGGCCGGCTCGGCGGCGACGTGACGGCTCCGGACGCACCGGCGCGATCCTTTCTCAGCATCGGTGAGGTGCTCAGGCACCTGCGTCCGGACTTTCCGGAAGTAACCATCTCCAAAATTCGCTTCCTGGAGGCGGAGGGTCTGGTGGAGCCGGACCGGACCACCTCCGGCTATCGCAAGTTTTCCCGGGCCGACGTCAGCCGGTTGCGCTACGTCCTGGCCGCGCAGCGGGACCAGTACCTGCCGTTGCGAGTGATCAAAGAACATCTGGACGCTCTGGACCGCGGCCTGGATCCGCCGGCCGGCGGCGGCGGTCCCCGGATCCCGGCTGGGCTGGCCGATGCCGACGGGCTGCCGGCGGCCGAGGCGTTCGCCCGTGACCTAACCGAGGTGCGGCTCTCGCGCACCGAGCTGCTGACCGCCGCGGGGCTCAGCGGGGTCGAGCTCGAGCAGTTGGAGCAGTACGGCCTGCTGGCGAGCCGCGAGGGGAGCGACCACTACGACGGCGACGCCCTGATCGTGGCCAAGACGGTGGCCGAGATGGGCAGATTCGGTCTGGAGGCGCGGCACCTGCGCGCGTTCCGGGTCGCCGCCGAGCGCGAGGCGGCCCTGTTCGAGCAGGTGGTGACGCCGCTCGTCCGTCAGCGCGACCCGGCAGCTCGGGCTCGGGCTGACGAGGTGGTCCGACATCTGGCGGCCTTGTCAGTCCGACTGCACGCCACCTTGGTGCGAGCCGCCCTCGGGCGGACGCTACGGCGCTGAGCTCGCCTGTGGTGGGTCGGCGCGGCTGCTACCGCCCGGCCGCGGGTAGCGCCCGTGCGGTGTACTTTCGCAGCGACGGCAGGGAGGCGGGGTCAGAGTCGTGAAGGAGCTCAGCGTGGTGGGCGTTCGCGTCCAGCTGCCGTCCAACCAGCCGATCGTGCTGCTCAAGGAGGTGGCGGGGGACCGCTACCTGCCGATCTGGATCGGTGCCGTGGAGGCCACTGCGATCGCGTTCCAGCAGCAGGGCGTGGTGACCGCGCGGCCGATGACGCACGACCTGCTGCGCGACGTACTCAAGGCGGTCAACGCCCGCCTCCAGGCGGTGCACATCACCGACCTGCGGGAAAGTGTCTTCTACGCCGAGCTGGTCTTCCCTGGTGGGGTCCGGGTTAGCGCCCGGCCGTCTGACGCCATCGCGCTGGCGATGCGCGCCGGCGTCACCATCTACGGGCAGGAGGCGGTGTTAGAGGAAGCCGGGATCCCAATCGCCGACGAGCAAGAGGACGAGGTGGAGAAGTTCCGCGAGTTTCTCGACAACATCTCGCCCGAGGACTTCGAGACTGGGTCCTAGGCCGTCAGGTGCAGGCCGTCAGGTGCAGGCCGTCAGGTGCCCAGGACCTCGTACCTCGCCTGGCCTGGATGCTTGATCTATGTCCGGCTGAGGTAGAGGTCGAGGGTTGCGACGCGCGGGACCGCCGGTCGTTGACCCAGCTTCGGTCGGTGCCTAGCGTCGCTAGCTAGCCCAAGCTTCGGTTAGTCGGCACCCGGGCACCGCGAGACAGTGCCGACGGGGCCATGGGCGGACGGGGCCATGGGCGGACGGGGCCATGGGCGGACGGGCGATGGGCGGACGGGGCGATGGGCGGACGGGAGGGCACGGTGGCGCAGCGCAGCGGCCCAACCGAGTCGACCGGGACTGCAGCCGGCCTGCCGGATGCCCGTGCCGACGTCGGAGAACAGGGACTGCTGTTCGTCGACGGGCTGCTGTCGCCCCCGGCGGACGACATCGGCTACCGTGGGCCAACCGCCTGCGCCGCGGCCGGCATCACCTACCGCCAGCTGGACTACTGGGCGCGAACGGCCCTGGTCGAGCCCACCATTCGGGGCGCCCGGGGGTCCGGGACGCAGCGGCTCTACTCCTTCCGCGACATCCTGGTCCTCAAGGTCGTCAAGCGGCTGCTCGACACCGGGGTCTCGCTGCACAACATTCGCTCCGCCGTGGAGCACTTGCGCCGGCGTGGAGTCCATGACCTTGCCCGGATCACCCTGATGAGCGACGGTACGACGGTGTACGAGTGCACCAGCCCAGATGAGGTCGTGGACTTGGTTCAGGGCGGCCAGGGCGTGTTCGGCATCGCGGTCGGTCGGGTAGTGCGGGAAGTTGAAGGTTCGTTGGCGGAGTTCCCCGGTGAGCGCGCCGACGATGACGCGACAGACGACGGCCGGCCCGACGACGGCGATGTCGGCGGCCAGACCGCTGCCGCGGCGGGGGATGAGCTCACCCGCCGCCGCCGGCGTCGCAGCACCGCCTGAGCCGAGAGTAGACCCGCCTGCCCGCCTTCCCGGCGCCCGGGGCCGTCGGTTCTCCTGCCGGCGCGGAGCCGGCGGCCTGGTCACTTACCGCTGGGGTTGAACGCAGCGGCGCCCGGCACGAAGGTTCGCGGCCGGCGACTGTCGCAGTCGGACCGTACGATCGCCATCGTGAACTACTCGCCGCACACCGAGGATGACGTCCGCGACATGCTCGCCGTGGTGGGGCGAGCGGACGTCGACGGTCTATTCGACGTCGTACCGCCAGGGTTGCGAGCACCGGCGGACTTAGGTTTGGCTGATGGGGTCGCCGAGGCGGACGTGCTGGCCGAGCTGCGCCGGTTGGCCGCGCGCAACCGTCCCGTCGACGAGGGAGTCTGCTTCCTCGGCGGCGGCGCCTACGACCACTACCAGCCGGCGATCGTGCCGGCGGTGACCGGTCGGGCCGAGTTCGCCACCGCCTACACGCCGTACCAGCCGGAGATGAGCCAGGGTGGCCTGCAGGCGCTGTTCGAGTTTCAGACGCTGGTGAGCGAGGTCCTCGGTCTGCCGATCGCCAACTCCAGCCTGTACGACGGGGCGACGGCGCTGGTGGAAGGCATGATCATGTGCATGGGCAGCACGCGGCGGCAGCGGGTGGTGCTCGCCGGGGCGTTGGATCCGCGCTACCGCGAGATCCTGGACACCTACGCCGACGGCAGCGGGGCGCAGCTGGCGGCCGTGCCGCCGCGGTCCGACGGCACCGTCGACCCGCAGGCGGTGGCAGCCCTGGCCGAGGGTGCCGCCGCGGTGATCGTGCAGCACCCGAACTGCGTCGGGATCTTGGAGGATGTGCCCCGCCTGGCCGAGGTGGCGCACGTCGCCGGCGCCCGGCTGTTGGTGTCCGGCGACGCCGCCCTCGCCGGCGTGCTGGAGCCGCCCGGGCGACTGGGGGCGGACGTGGTGGTAGCCGACGGGCTCTCGCTGGGCAACGGGTTGCACTTCGGCGGCCCCGGCGTGGGGCTGCTGGCCTGTGGAGTGGCCGACGTCCGCCGACTGCCGGGCCGGCTGGTGGGGGAGACCGTTGACATCGAGGGCAAGCGGGGCTACGTGCTGACCCTGCAGGCCCGCGAGCAGCACATCCGCCGGGACAAGGCGACCAGCAACATCTGCACCAACCAGGCGCTGAACGCGCTAGCCACCGCGGTGTACCTGTCCTGGCTGGGTCCGCAGGGTCTGCGCGAACTCGGGGAGGCGTGCCTGGCCGGCGCGGCGTACGCCGCCGAGCAGCTGAGCGCCATCGCGGGCGTGGAGCTGGCGCACCCGGGCGGCGTGTTCGGCAAGGAGTTCGCCCTGCGGCTGCCGGATCCGGTGGCCACCGCGGTCGCGCTGGCCGAGCGCGGTTACCTGGTAGGGCCCGTGGTCCGACTGGCGGAGGAGGACCTGTTGTTGGTCGCCGTGACCGAGCAGCGCACTCGGGCGGACGTAGATGGCCTGGCTGCGGTGCTGGCCAAGGTGCTGGCCGCTGACCCGGCGTCGGCGGGGGCGGTCGAGCCGGCGGGGGTGGTCGAGCCGGCAGGGGTGGTCGAGCCGGCGGGGGTGGGTCGATGACCTCGACGACCCCGGCAAGCTTGCCGACTTCGATGACCCCGGCAATCCCGCCCGAGCCGTTGCTGTGGGAGCGATCCCGCCCCGGGCGCCGCGCGTCGACCCTGCGGGCCACGGCGATCCCGCGGGCCGGGGCGGCGGACCGCATCCCGGCCGGCCTGCGCAGCACCGCGTCGCCTGCCCTGCCCGAGCTGGCCGAGCGCGACCTGGTGAGCCACTACACCCGGCTGTCGCACCGCAACTTCTCGATCGACGAGGGCTTCTACCCGCTGGGCTCGTGCTCGATGAAGTACAACCCGAAGATCGCCGAGCAGGTCGCATCGCTGGCCGGATTCGCCCGGTTGCACCCCGCCCAGCCGGTCGAGCACGCCCAGGGCACGCTCGAGCTGCTGTGGCGGTTGGAGCAGGGGCTGTGTGCGTTGACCGGGATGGCGGCGGCGACCTTCCAACCGCCGGCCGGGGCCGCCGGCGAGCTGACCGGCCTGATGGTCATCCGCGCCTGGCATGACGCCCAGGGCGACCGGCGACGACGCGTGATCATCCCGGACGCCGCGCACGGCACCAACCCGGCCTCGGTCCGGCTGGCCGGCTACGAGGTGGCCGAGGTCGCTTCGGACGCAACCGGCCTGGTCGACCTCTCCGCCCTGGACAAGCTGCTCGACACCGACGTCGCGGCGCTGATGCTGACCAACCCCAACACCCTTGGCTTGTTTGAACGCAACATCGCCGAGATCGCGGAGATGCTGCACCGGGTCGGGGCCCGGCTCTACTACGACGGCGCCAACTTCAACGCGATCATGGGTCGGGCGCGGCCCGGCGACATGGGCTTCGACGTCGTCCACATGAACCTGCACAAGACTTTCGCCACCCCGCATGGTGGCGGCGGCCCGGGTTCCGGACCGGTGGCGGTCACCGCGGAGCTGGTCCGCTACCTGCCCGGGCCCCGGCCGGTACGCCGAGACGACGGTGCGTTCGACTGGGGGAGCGAGCCGGAGTCGATCGGGCGGGTGCACGGCTGGCACGGCAACGTCGGCATCGACGTCCGGGCCTACTCCTACCTGCTCGCGCTCGGCGGCGACGGGCTACGCCGGGTCAGCGAGATGGCCGTGCTCAACGCCAACTACCTGCTCGCCCAGCTGGCCGGGGACTACGACGTGCCCTACCCCGGGCCGGTGCTGCACGAGTTCGTGCTCTCGGCCCGGCGACAGAAGAAGGTGGCCGGCGTGCGTGCGCTGGACATCGCCAAAGGGTTGATCGACCGGCGGATCCACCCGATGACCGTGTACTTCCCGCTCATCGTGGAGGAGGCGATGATGATCGAACCGACGGAGACCGAGAACCGGGAGACCCTGGACGAGTTCGTCGCCGTGATGCGGGAGTTCGCCGCCCTGACCGAGGCGGAGGCCGGCCCGCTGCACGAGGC
>JADGOU010000206.1 GCA_017882835.1 Frankiaceae bacterium
GAGAAGGCGTTCTGCGTGGGCGCCGACCTCAAGGAGCGCAACCGGCTGAGCGACGCCGAGATGCGCTACCAGCGACTGGCGTTTCGAGCCGCCTTCGGCGGGGTGCTGAACCTGCCGCAGCCAACGGTGGCGGCGGTGTTCGGCTTCGCGCTCGGCGGGGGCACCGAGTTCGCGTTGTCCTGCGACCTGATCGTCGCCGACGAGACGGCGGTCTTCGGGCTGCCCGAGGTGACGCTCGGGCTGGTGCCCGGCGGCGGCGGTACGCAGAACATCCTGCGCCGCCTCGGTCCGGCCCGGGCCGCCGACCTGGTGCTCACCGGGCGCAAGGTCGGCGTCGACGAGGCGGACCGGCTCGGCCTGGTTAACCGCCGGGTGCCGGCCGGCCAGGCCCGGGACACCGCGTTGGAGCTGGCGGCGACGATCGCGGCGAACTCGCCGGTCGGCGTCCGGGCCGCCAAGCAGGCGCTGCGCCGGGGGGCATCGGTGGACTTGGCCGCCGCGATGGACATCGAGGACGCCGCCTGGCGGACGGCGGCGTTCAGCGGCGACCGCAAGGAAGGCATTGCCGCCTTCAACGACAAGCGGGCGCCACAGTGGCCGGGGGAGTGACAGTGGCCGGGGGCGCCCCAGTGGCCGGGCGAGTGAGGGGACACCGATGAGTGACCTGCCAGGCGCGATCTCGCTGCGTGAGGTCGGACCCCGCGACGGGCTGCAGAACGAGGCCCCGGTGCCTACCGACGCCAAGGTCGCGCTGATCGACGCGCTGTCGCGCACCGGCGTGAGCCGGATCGAGGCGGTCTCGTTCGTGCACCCCCGCGCCATCCCGCAGATGGCCGACGCCGACGCGGTCTGGGCGCAGGTCAAGCGCGCCGACGACGTCCGCTACTCCGCGTTGGTGCCCAACCTGCGGGGAGCGCAGCGGGCGCTGGACGCCGGGTTCGCCGAGATCGAAGTCGTGCTCTCGGCCTCGGACACCCACAACAAGCGCAACATCAACCGCAGTACGGCGGAGTCGCTCGACGACATCGCTGGCGTGATCGACGCGGTGCACGCCGCCGGAGCGACCTGCCAGGTGATCGTCGCGACCGCTTGGGGCTGCCCGTACGAGGGCGACATCCCGGTCGAGCGGGTGGTCGGCGTTGCCAGCCGGGCCGTCCGAGACGGCGCGGACAGCATCGCCTTCGGCGACACGACCGGGATGGCGACCCCGACCCGGGTCGAGGCGCTGGTGGGAGCGGTCCGGTCCGCGCACCCGGAGATCGGGCTCAACCTGCACTTCCACAACACCAGGGGTACCGGGCTGGCCAACGTGCTGGCGGCGCTGCGCCTCGGCGTGAGCGACTTCGACGCGAGCGTCGGCGGCCTGGGCGGGTGCCCCTACGCCCCCGGTGCCAGCGGGAACATCGCCAGCGAGGAGCTGGTGCACATGGTCGAGGACATGGGCGTGGCCACCGGCGTGGACCTGGAGGCGATGATCGAGGCGGCCGGCGAGGCCGAGCGGATGGTCGGACACACGCTGCCTTCGCAGGTGCTGCGCGCTGGCCCGCGCACCCGGCGTACGCCGATGCCCGACGCCGCGGGCACATGAGCATGCCGTTCGTCGGGCCGCACGCGGGCACTCCGGCGCCCCCCGCTTGCCGATGTTGAGTCCACGTGCGGATCGGACGGCGGGATACGAACGTACGCTCAAGATCGGCGGACGGCGAGGCGTACGGCGATGCGTTTCGGTGGGGGATCCGGCGCGGCGGACGGCCGGAATCTGGCACGGCGGATGGCGGGCCCTGCGGTGACCTCGCTCAGTGAGGCGGAGGGCTTCGGCCCGCAGAACCCGATGCCGCAGCACCCCGCGGTGGGCGAGTTGCGGGCGCAGGTCGCGGCCGGCGGGGCGCCCCGCTACCACGAGGCCAACGCCGCCAAGGGCAAGCTGTTCGCCCGCGAGCGGGTGCGGCTGCTCGTCGACGACGGGTCGTTCGTCGAGGACGGCGCGTTCGCCAACATCGTTGCCGGTGACCTGCCGGCCGACGGCGTCGTCACCGGTACGGCGAGGGTGGCCGGTCGCCCGGTCGCGGTGATGGCCAACGACTCCACCGTCAAGGCCGGTTCCTGGGGCGCGCGCACGGTCGAGAAGATCATCCGCGTGATCGAGACGGCCTACCGAACCGGCGTACCGATGGTCTACCTGGTCGACTCCGCCGGCGCCCGGATCACCGACCAGGTGGACCTCTTCCCCGGCCGCCGCGGCGCCGGCAAGATTTTCCACACCCAGGTCCGGGCCAGCGGTTCCATCCCGCAGGTCTGCGCGCTGTTCGGCCCCAGCGCGGCCGGCGGGGCCTACATCCCGGCGTTCTGCGACGTCGTGGTCATGGTCGAGGGCAATGCCTCGATGTACCTCGGCAGCCCCCGCATGGTGGAGATGGTGGTCAAGGAGCAGACCACGCTGGAGGAGATGGGCGGGGCGCGAATGCACTGCTCGGTCTCCGGCGTCGGGCACTTCCTGGTCAAGACGGAGCCCGAGGCGATCGACACCGTCAAGGCCTACCTGTCCTACCTGCCGGACAACTGGCAGGGTACGCCGCCGGCGGCCGACCCCCGCGAGCCAGCGCTGGTCAAGGGCGCGCCGGTCGACCTGGCCGCGCTGATCCCGGTGAGCGAGCGGCAGGCCTTCGACATGCGCCGCTACCTGCGGGGCCTCGTGGACGAGGGCTCCTACTTCGAGATCCACGCGCTCTGGGCGCGCGAGGTCACCGTCGGCTTCGCCCGGCTCGCCGGCGAGGTGGTGGGCGTCGTCGCGAACAACTCGCTGCACAAGGGTGGCGTTCTCTTCGTCGACTCCGCCGACAAGGCCACCCGGTTCATCGAGCTCTGCGACGCGTTCACCGTGCCGCTGCTGTTCCTCTCCGACGTACCGGGCTTCATGGTCGGCACGAGCGTCGAGCGGCAGGGCATCATCCGGCACGGGGCCAAGATGATCACCGCTGTCTCCGAGGCCACCGTGCCGAAGATCTGCGTGATTGTGCGCAAGGCTTACGGTGCCGGGCTCTATGCCATGGCGGGGCCCGGCTTCGAGCCGGACGCCACCATCGCGCTGCCCACGGCGAAGATCGCCGTCATGGGGGCGGAGGCGGCGGTCAACGCCGTCTACGCCAACAAGATCGCGGCCATCCCGGACGAGACCGAGCGGGCCGCGTTCGTCGCGGCCAAGCGGCGGGAGTACGACCAGGACATCGACGTCGTTCGCCTGGCCAGCGAGCTGGTCGTGGACACGGTGATCGAGCCGGCGGACCTGCGCGTCGAGCTGGTCCGGCGGTTCGCGGCGTACCGAGGCAAGGACCGGGACTTCTCCCGCCGCCGGCACGGAGTTACGCCGGTGTGACGAAACCGGCCGGGCGCGTGACCGTACAATTACGGCGCGAGGGGTTCAGTTTCGAGGCGAGCTGACCCCGGCGCCGACGGGTTGGGCCGCTGCGCCCAGACCGCGTGCCGCCGCCACATCCGGGTGCAGGAAGACGTACCGCTTGTAGGCCCAGAACCGGAACACCGTCGCCAGCCCGGTGCCGATCAGGTTGCCGGAGATATTGAACGCCAGGCCGCCCTTGAGCCCGAGCACGTAGCGGGCGACGCCGACGCAGGCCAGCGTGAGCACCAGGCCAATGACGTTGATCACGGCGAAGACCGTCAGCTCGCGACCGGCGCCGGAGCGGGCGCGGTGGGCGAACGACCAGTGCCGGTTGCCGACGTAGGACACCACCGTCGCGACCACTGTGCTCACGGTCTTCGCGGTGATCGGCCCCACGCCGAGGCCGAGGTGCAGCCAGTTGGAGAGGCCGAAGTCGACGAGGTAGGCAACCACTCCAACGATGCCGAACTTGGCCAACTCGTGCAGGAGGTGGCGCCACTGGTCGTACAGCGCGCGGATAAGGGTCATCGAAAACCAGCGTACCGGGCGCGTGGGAGACTGGACCGACGTACCCGCCGTGGTGGGCCAGCCGACTGTCTCGGCTGGCTCCGGCCCAGGATGCTCGCCGCGGCATTCGGAGAGGAGGAGTTCGGCGTGCTGGACTTCCGGCTCAGCGACGAGCAGGAGATGCTGCGCAAGACCGTCGAGCACTTCGCCCGCACGGTGGTCGCCCCGCAGGCCGAGGAGCTGGACGAGAAGGAGGAGTTCCCCTACGACATCGTCCGGCAGATGGGCGAGATGGGGTTGTTCGGCCTGCCTTTCCCGGAGGAGTACGGCGGGATGGGCGGCGATTACTTCGCGCTCTGCCTGGCCATCGAGGAGTTGGCCCGGGCGGACTCTTCCGTGGCCATCACCTTGGAGGCCGGGGTCTCGCTGGGCGCCATGCCGGTCTACCGCTTCGGCACCGAGGAGCAGCGGCGGGAGTGGCTGCCGCGGTTGACCTCGGGGGAGACGCTGGGCGCGTTCGGCCTGACCGAGCCGGGCGGCGGCTCGGATGCCGGCGCCACCCGCACCCGCGCCGTGCTCGCCGACGGGCACTGGCTGATCAACGGCAGCAAGGCGTTCATCACGAACTCTGGCACGGACATCACCCGGCTGGTCACCGTAACGGCGGTGACGGGGGAAAAGGCCAACGGCGCCAAGGAGATCTCCTCGATCCTGATCCCGGTGCCGTGCGAGGGATTCCGAGTCTCGAGCAAGCCCTCCAAGGTCGGCTGGCACGCCTCCGACACCCGCGACCTGGCATTCGAGGACATCACCGTGCCGGCGGAGAACCTGCTCGGCGAGCGCGGCCGGGGCTACGCCAACTTCCTGTCCATCCTGGACGAGGGCCGGATCGCGATCTCGGCGCTGGCGGTCGGGTTGGCCCAGGCCTGCGTCGACGAGTCGCTGCGCTACGCCAAGGACCGCCAGGCCTTCGGCAAGCCGATCGGGGAGTACCAGGCGATCGCCTTCAAGATCGCGGACATGGAGCTGCGGGCGCACACCGCCCGGCTCGCCTACTACGCCGCCGCCGACCGGATGCTGCGCGGCGAACCGTTCAAGAAGCAGGCGGCCATCGCCAAGCTGTACTCGAGCGAGAGCGCAGTCACCAACGCTCGCGAGGCCACCCAGGTGCACGGTGGCTACGGCTTCATGAACGAGTACCCGGTCGCCCGGCACTGGCGCGACTCCAAGATCCTGGAGATCGGCGAGGGTACGTCGGAGGTGCAGCGCATGCTGATCGCCCGTGAGCTGGGCATTTGAGCGGCGAGCCTCCGGTTCGGCTCGGCGCCGGGTTGCCGGTCCTCGGCATGGTCGGTGCTGGCCAGCTGGCCCGGATGACGCACCAGGCCGCGATCTCCCTCGGTACGTCGCTGCGGCTGCTGGCCGACACCGCCGCCGACAGCGCCGCGCTGGTGGCGCCGGGCGTCGAGCTCGGCGACTACCACAGCCTGCCGGACCTGCTCGCCTTTTCCGAGACCTGCGACGTGGTCACCTTCGACCACGAGCACGTGCCGAACGAGCACCTGCGGGCGCTGGTCGACAAGGGGATCG
>JADGOU010000207.1 GCA_017882835.1 Frankiaceae bacterium
GGGCCGATCAGCACGACGATCACGTCGCCTGGCCCAAGTGGAGTCGCGGTTGGCGTCGGGCTGCGGCCGCTCGCACCTCGGCGACCACGGACAGGCCCTACGGCGCCAGGCGGTACAGGTGGCGAGCCGGACGCCCGAGCGGCGGATTCACCTCCCAAGCAGCGTCCAGGAGGCCCGGTCGGCGAGGCGCATCAGGATCGGGTGGAGCGACCCGGACTTCAGGCCGACCTCCGCCCCCAAAGTCGTAGCCATAGCGCCAGACGGTGGGCTGCCCGGCCAAGGCCAAGATCAACTCGACGGTCTGCGGCAAGAGCCGGCGTTGACGGGATACTCCACAACTCAACGTAGATAGACCCTAGGACCGCTACAACTGATCTGTTACCGCACGCGCAGACAGTGTCGGATGCCGATCGAATCGCCTGAGCAACGCGGACAGCGTCCCAGCTGTATTCACGATGTTGGTCTTCATCCTTCGACGGGCGGGAGGTGAGGGCCCGCGCCGAGTGTCTGGGAAGAAGACTCTGACGGCCCCGCCGGGGCGGACATCTGCCTCCGGCACTCCCCGCAACCCAGAAGCCAGGGCGTTGAAGCGCAGGCCCGGATATCGACAAAGACCGTAATGCGTCATCGCGGCATGAGCGGACGTTGACCCGCCCTGGATGACGCGCGAGGCGTCGTCGCGTCTTACTTGGACGTCAGCCGTATCCGAGGTCGTGGCCGCGTTTGGTCATCGCGCGGTGCATCGCTGCGCGTCCGGGGGAGGGGGCGGCCGGGGTGGCCGCGGCTGTGCGCAGCCCGTCGAGCGCGAGGTCGATGAAGCGGTTCCATGCGTTCGGTGCCGCGTCCGCAGTCCGGTGGACGAGACCGGCGTTCGCCATGAGCAGCAGCACGAGGTCCTCGGGAACGAAGTCCGCGCGTAGGGCGCCGCTGGCCCTGGCGCGGTCGGCGATGTGGACGGAGTCCTGGTAGGCCCGCGTCCGGAGCTCTTCGAGCTCGGGGGCGCCGGTGACCTCGGTGGTGAGCAGGTCCGCGAGGCCGCAGTCGGTCGCCTGCAATTGGCAGAGGAACCTGACGTGTTCGGCGAATCCGTCCCATGGGTCAGGGTTGTCCAGTGCCCACGCGGCGGCGTCCACGATGCGTCGCAGAGTGTCGGCGAAGACGGCGGCGACGAGAGCGCAGCGGGACGGGAAGTGCCGGTAGAGGGTGGCGTTGCCGACACCGGCAATCTTCGCGATCTCGTCGAACGGTGCGTCCAGTCCGCGCTGCCCGTACAGCTCGCGCGCGGTCTCGACGATCACCCGCCGGTTACGAGCAGCATCAGCCCGCAGACGGACGTCACGAGTCCGCGGCGCGGGCATAGCCGCAGCGTACCGCTCCAAGTAGGGACTGCTCCCCGTTTCTGTTAGCGTTCGCAGTATCCGGGGACTCAACCCCGGATCCTGCTGGAGGGGTGGCTGCATGCGCGCGTTGGCGGTAACGGCACGGGGGGCGTCTCCGGCGGTTGTGGATGTTCCTGACCGTGCGCCCGGTCGCGGTGAGGTTCGCGTCGCCGTCGAGGCGGCGTCGATCAACGGATTTGACCTGGCGGTGGTCGCCGGCTACGTCTGGGACCGCATGCCGCACACGTTCCCGGTCGTCATCGGTCGCGACTTCGCCGGCACCGTCGACGCCGTCGGTGAGGGCGTCGAGAACTGGGCCGTCGGGGATTCCGTCGCCGGCGTCAACACCGCTCTCGAGCTCGGCGCTGGCCCGATCGCCGAACACATCATCGTCGACTCCCGCAGCGTCACCGCAATCCCGGACGTCGTGACCGCGGTTCAGGCCGCCGCCGTCGGGCTCGCCGGCGTCACTGCGCTGGACCTGATCGACGCGCTGAACCCGGGTGCCGCGGACACCGTTGTCGTCTCCGGGGCGACCGGCGGCGTCGGTGCGTTCGCCGTCCAGCTCGCGGCTGCACGAGGTGCTCGCGTCGTCGCGACCGCGCGGCCAGGTGGGGCGACCGAGTTCGTCCGCAGTCTCGGCGCCGCTGACATCGTCGACTACACCGGCGACCTCGCGGTCGCCCTCCGCGCCGTCACGCCAGACGGCGTCACGAAGGTGGTTCACGCCGCAGGCGACCCGGCCGTGTTGGGCTCCTTGCTTGTCGCCAACGGGCAGTTCGCGTCCGTCGTCGGCGCTACCGCCGAACAGGTTGGCCGCGAGGACGTGACGGTGACCGGGGTCATGACGTCGTACACCCCGGACAAGCTCGCCGCGCTGCTCGAGCAGGTCGCCGCCGGGCAACTGACAGTTCCGGTCGCCGCCACTCACCCGCTGGCAAGTGCGGCCGACGCGCTCAGCGACTTCGGCAGCGGCAAGCTCGGCAAGATCGTGGTGACGCCGTGACCGCGACCTCGACTTCCGAGCCGTCGTTGGTCGACGTGCTGACGGCCCTGCGTCACTCGCACGACCGGCTCGTAGCCGCCGTGACCTCACCGACGACCAGCGTCTGAGCCCAACCTGAAAGGAGTCGTCATGCGGGTACCCGTCCGCGACGTCCCCACCCGAGCGACCACCGGCGCCTACATCCTGCACGCCGGCTGGGACAAGTGGCACGGCAGCGAAGAACTAGCCGACGGTGTGCACGGCATGGCCGCGGGCGCCTTCCCGTTGCTGCGGAAGATCCCGCCGAGGACGTTTCTCAAGGCGCTGGCCGCCACGGAGATCGCCACCGGCGCCGCGCTGCTCGCCCCCGTCGTGCCCAACAGGCTTGCCGGTGCGTCCCTCACCGCCTTCGCCGGCGGCCTCATGACGATGTACCTGCGCACCCCCGCCATGCACAAGCCAGGCAGCATCTGGCCCACCTCGGCCGGCACAGGCATCAGCAAGGACGTCTGGATGCTCGGCATCGGCCTCGGGTTGCTCATCGACGCCGCCGCACGTGCCGAGAACGCCTGATGCCGCCGACAGCGGACGAGCTATGGGCACTTGTCGCCGGCAGCCAGCAGGGCACCCTCGCCACCATCAAGAGCGACGGCGCACCCCAGATGTCCAACGTGCTCTACGTCCCGGACAGCGCCAGTCGCGTCATTCGCATCTCGACCACCGCCGGCCGGGCGAAGAGCCGCAACCTCGCCCGCGACCCCCGCGCTGCCCTCCACGTCGCCGGTGACGACTTCTGGAACTACGCCGTCGCCGAAGGCAACGTCACCCTCTCCGACATCGCCAGCGTTCCCGGTGATGCAGCAACCGCGGAACTGTTCGCCGTGCACTCCGCGTTCTACCGCGAACTCGACCGCGACACCTTCCACGACGAGATGATCGAACACAGGCGACTCGTCGTCAGACTGCACGTCACCCGCGTCTACGGAGTCATCGCGCCCAGCGGCCGCCGCCCCGTCAGAAACGACACCTGAGGGCTGCCGCCCAGCAGGCAACGGCTGCGGTCGCGCTCTCGTACACCCGAGGCTTCCTTCGTGCGCCAGTGGTGTGGTCGGACTGAAGTCACTGCGCTCATTGGCAGATCCGGATGATCGTTAGGTGCTTCCAGCATTGCGACCGCTGCTGAATCGCGGAAGTCGTTCCGCGTGGTGTGCCCGTGATTACCTCTGTCAGCGAGGTGGAGGCGGTCAGGGTCGACCCAGCGACGGGACCCGAGGCGGGCGACGTCGGTGTCAGCAGGAGCGGTCGGGGCTACGGCACGAGGATGCCGCGCCCGCGCAGCCGACCGCTGTTGAGGTCGTCGATCGCGGTGTTGATGTCGTCGAGCGGATAGGTCGCGGTATGCAGGCGCACCTTGCCCTGCGCGGCGAGCGTCATGAGTTCGACCAGGTCGTTGTAGCTGCCCACCAGGTTGCCGATGAAGTTGATCTCCGTGAGGATGATCCGCATCGTCGGGACCTCCAGCATTCCGCCGTACCCAACGACGAAGAAGCTGCCGCCGCGGCGAAGCAGGTCGACGCCCCAGTGCTCGGCGCCGGACTCGCCGACGAAGTCGATGACGACCTCGGCGCCTTTGCCGTCCGTGAGGTCCATGACTCGCGAGACCTGGGTGCCGTCGACGCGCACGGTGTCGTCGGCGCCCCACTCGGTCGCGAGCGATAGCGCCTCCTCGTTGGTGTCGAGCACGATGATCTCGGCGGGCACCATGGCCTTCAGGCATTGGATGCCGATGTGGCCGAGGCCGCCCGCGCCGATGACGGCGCAGCGGGTCCCCGGGTAGAGCAGCGGCACCGCCTTGCGGATGCTGTGGTACGCCGTGAGCCCCGCGTCCGCGAGCGGAGCGACGTCGGTGGGCTCGAGGCCCGGGTCCATCTTGATCACCGAGCGGGCGCCGGTCTTGAGATACTGCGCGAAGCCGCCCTCGGCGAACAGCCCGGGGAAGCTGCTGTTCTCGCAGTGCACGTCGTTGCCGTCGCGGCACGCCCGGCACAGCCCACAGGTGATGAGCGGGTGCAGGATGACCTTGTCACCGGGCGCGACGTTCGTCACGGCCTCGCCCACGGCCTCGACCCAGCCGGCGTTCTCGTGGCCGGGGGAGTAGGGCAGCGACAGGTTCGCCTCCTTTTGCGCCTCGTCGAACTGGCCCTCCCGGATGTGCAGGTCGGTCCGGCACAGACCCGCGGCGCCGACCTTGACGATGACGTCGTACGGCGACGTGATCTGCGGGTCGGGTACCTCCTCGACCACGAGGGGCGAGTGGAATTGGTGCAGGCGAGCGGCCTTCATGTCGGCTCCTCGTCGGGTGGCGGTGCGGACCTGCGGGCGTCGAAGCGGGCGCCCGGCATGCCCCAGGCGCGGAAGAAGTCACCGGTTGCCCGGCACAACGACACGTTGACGTCATTGCCGGCGCTGATCAGGGCCGCCGAGCGGACGGCGGCCGCACTGCTGGCGGCGGCGTCGCCGGGCAGCAGCAGCGGCTCGTTTGGGCCGGGGTGTCCGCCGGCGAGGCGCTCCTGCACCGTGGCCCGCGCCTCGAACGACAGGAAGGTCAACCTCCGCTGCCCGCCCTCGGTGGGCGAGTACTCCAGGGCCAGCGGCTCGGCGTCGAGGTCCGGAACGAGTCGGCCGGCGGCGTCGAGCGAACAGGCGTCGCCGACGCGGACGCCGAGCAGCTCGTCTACGGTCAGCGCCCGGTGCCGAGCAGCGCGAGGAGCAGGAGCCGTGCGTCGCGGGCGTCTCGATCGCCGCGCGCGGCGACCTCGGGGATCGGCCGGGTTGCGGCAGCGAGCGGCGAGCACCGCACCGACAGCGGCGACCGACGGCTCGGCGATGAGCGCGAGTTCCTTGCGGCCAGCCAGTGCGGCCTCGACGACGTCCGCCGGCGCGGTCGTCACAGCCACGCCGCCGCCACCGGCTCCTCGTTGACCTGCCGCGCGATCTCCTCGGCGATGAAGTGGTCCTGGATGACGACGGTGCACCGCTCGACACCGGAAAGCTCTTCGACGCGGCGCCGGACTTCGCGGCCGATGTCGCTGGCGAACGGCGAAGGGCACAATGGCGACGTGAGGTGG
>JADGOU010000016.1 GCA_017882835.1 Frankiaceae bacterium
GGCGTTGGTGATCGAAGCGGATGGCAACATGAACATGCACGCCGAACTCGGGTCCGCCCGGCGACGTTGGCCGCCGTCGACACCGCCGGGCGCTCGAACAAGTCCCTGGGCGGCTGGGCGGTGCCTTGCCAAGAGAACCGCGCTGGTAGCGATCGAGCTCCCGCCGGGCGGCCATCACCTCGGCGTAGAACTGGGCCACCGACTCGGGTTCCGGTGCCACCGCCCGCTCCCAACCGTCGCTGGAGCGGATGAGCCGTCGGTGGGCGCAAAGTCGAACTCGATGGCGTAGCACCGCCGCCAGGTCGTGGCGTTCGGCAGCGATCGCCGCCCTCATGTCTGTGCCCGTGACGATGTAGCCGCGGACCTGCTCAACCGGCTCGGGGGCGGTGAGCTGAACCGGCATGGCGTTCACCCGGGCCGGGTAGCGCCGAAGGTCACCGCGACAGCCAACCCTGGGCCTCCGCCGTGCGCAGCGCCTCCACCCGGTTGCGGGCCGGGTCTTGGCAATCGCCGAGGCCACGGTGAGGCGCGCCTGCACATCCCGCCCGCGGTCGAGTTCCCACATCACGCGGAGGAACCACACCCCCGAGCGGTACAGGAAGGCAGCGGCGCCGACGTACAACAGGTAGTTCACCGCCCACAGCAGACGGCCCGGGTTGCCCGTGGCGACCTGAGCGACGCCGGCGACAGCAGCGCCCAGCCCCACGACGATCACCAGCCCGCGCGCCGGCAGCAGTGGGGTGGCCGCGCCCGTCAGCGCGCCGCAGAACAGCAGCGCCGCCGCGCCCGCGGGGAACCCGAGGTGGAAGGTGCCCGGCACGACGCGCCCGTCGGCCGGGAAGGCGGCGACACCAGCCGCCAGGCCGGCCGCGGTCAGCGCTCCAGCCAGGCCGAATAGCCGTGGCGTCGGTCGGCGGCCGCCGAGTAGGCCGGCGATGCCGGCGCGGAGCAGGGCCACGCACGCGGCGGTGTGCGCCGCCGTCACAATCAGCAGGACCGCGGCTCCCCACGCCCGAAGCCGTGGCTGGCTGTCCACCAGCAGGAGCGCGACCAGCGGCTCTGATATGAGGCGGACAGCAGGTAGAGCTGCCACCGGATGGCCAGGTCGACCCGGTCCACCCCGGCGCGCCCGCTCCACCACCGCGTGATGGTCGCCACGTCCTCAGCCTGGCACGGTCGGCTCGGCACCGCGGCTCCCAGCGGAACCGCCGTCGCGTCGCCCCTACCCTTGCGACCACCCACGCGGCGAGGACCAGCACGGCGACGGCGCCCGGCCGGAACGAGGCCGCCAGGCCCACCGTGGCTCCGCCGGGGGTGGTCCCGGTCAGGCCGACGTGCAGTAGGTCGACGACAGGGGTCAGCAGCAGCGCGTGGGCGAGGCGCGCCAGCGGCTCGGGTATTCCATCAAGGGGAACATCAGCCCACTGAGGAGCAGCCACGCGAGCAGCACGGGCATGGTGATCACCTGCGCCATCTCCACGGTGCGGGTCAGCACCGTGCTGACGCCGGCCAGCAGTCCGAACACTGCCGTCCCTAGCATGATCGCGGCGACGACGAGGGCGGGGTTCGTGGGCATCCGCAGGCCGAAGACGGTGACCGCCGCGACCAGCCCGATCAGGATCTGCCCCCAGGCGATCGCCACTGCGGGTGCCGCGGTCCCGGCGAGGATCTCGGCGTCGCTGCTTTCGCCGGTGCGCAGCCGCTTGAGCACCAGCACTTCTCGCCGGGCGACCAGCGCGGTCACGAAGTTGAGGTAGACGACCGAGAGCAGGGTGAACGCGGTCAGCGAGGTCACGATCGTCGCGCCACTGAGGCGCTCGGCACTGTCCGGCGGCAGGCCCGACCGGACGAACAGCACCAAGGCGGCGGGGACCACGAAGGCGTTGAACAGCGCCATCGGGTTGCGCCGTAGCAGGAGCGCCTCGGCCCGGGCCAGGGCGACTATCCGCCGGGTGGTCCCGGCCGGCGCGGTCCGGGTGCCTCGCATCGCCTTGGTCAGCATGTCGGTCGTCATGCCGTCATCTCCTGGTCTTGGGTGTGCCCGGTCGCGGATTCCGCCACGGCGAGGAGGGCCTCCTCCAGGGAGGCCGAGCGGGCGTTCAGGTCCGTCAGCTCAACGCCGTGGGAGCTCGCCCAGCCGAGCAGCGCGGCGAGGGTTGGCTGCACGTCCTGGGTGTGCACGAAGCACCTCGCGGCCGGCGCTTCCCTGCTGCTCCTCCGTCCGTACAGCGCCCGGCAGGTCCGGGACTGGATCGCCGGTGTCCGGGGGGGAGCGTGAACGAGACGGGGCGGCGAGGACGCAGTCACCTCGGCCGGGGTGCCGGCCCGGACGATCCTGCCCCGGTGCAGGATCGCGAGGCGGTCCGCCAGCTCCTCGGCTTCGGCCACGTTGTGGGTGCTCAGCACCTCCGTGGTGCCCGACTCCAGCAGGTCGCGCACCAGCCGCCAGGTGCAAAGCCGGCTCTCCGGGTCCAGCCCGGTGGCGGGCTCGTCGAGAATCAGCACCTCCGGCCGGCCGAGGATGGCCATCGCGAGGTCGAGCCGGCGCTGTTCGCCGCCGGAGAGCTGCTTGACCGGGACGCCCCACTCGGTGGCGGAGGTCGACAAGGCCGAGTGCCTCCTCGACCGGTCGCGCCCAGGTCAACGTGCCGGCCCACATCTGGCCGGTCTCGCCGACGGTGAGATCGGTCGGGAACCCCCCTTCCTACAGCATGATGCCGATCCGGCGCCGCACCAACCGCCGAGCCCGGTGGGGTCGCACCCGAGCACCCGCACCCCGCCGGACGTGGGCGGGGCCAGGCCGTCGAGCACCTCCAGGGTGGAGGTCTTCCCGGCACCGTTGGTGCCGAACAGCGCGAACAGCTGCCCGCGGCGTACTGCGAAGCTGACTCCACGCACGGCGTCGAAGCCTCGCCGCCCGGCCCCGCCGTAGCGGCGCCAAAGATCCTCAACGGTGATGATGCGGGAATCGTCCATACCCGGAGCGTCCGTCCGCAGCCGCCCGCGCCGCAGTGCCTGCGATCACCAGTCTTGGTCGCCGACACACGTCCGTCCCATGACGAATGTCATGACTCGCTACGCCGGCGCCGCGGCTGCTCGCAAAGCGTCGATCTCCAGCTTCTTCATGGTGAACATCGCGCGCATGACCCGTTCGGACTTCTCCGGATCGGGATCTTGAATCAGCTCGGGCAACACGGTCGGAACGATCTGCCAGGACACGCCGTAGGCGTCCTTCAGCCAGCCGCAAGGGCCTTCTTCACCGCCCTCGGAGAGCTTGCTCCAGTAGTGGTCGACCTCTTCCTGGGTTGCGCAGTGGACCTGAAACGAGATTGCCTCGGTGAATGCATACTCGGGACCGCCGTTCAACGCGAGAAACTCTTGGCCGTCGAGTGAGAAGGCCACGGTCATGACCGTCCCCTCTGGCCGGGGTCCGGCGGGACCGTAGCGGGCCACCTCGGAGATCCTCGAGTCAGGAAACACCGACGTGTAGTGCTGCGCCGCCCGTTCGCCTTCGGTGTCGAACCACAGGCAAGGTGTGATCTTGGGCATCCATTCCTCCTTCGGGCAGCGACCTGTCGGGTGCTGCGTCCTGTCCTCGATAGACCACCACACCGGCGGGAACTCATCGGTCGCCCGTGGCCGAGTCCGCGCTGGGTGCCGCACCCGGCACAATGGCGACCATGCCTGGACCCGCCCGTCCATCCCACCTCAACAGGGCCATCGCTGCCCGGCTCAAGCGCGACGCCGACGGCCTGGTGCCAGCCGTCGCCCAGCAGCACGACACCGGTGAAGTGCTGATGGTGGGCTGGATGGACGACGAGGCGCTGCACCGCACGCTGACCACCGGCCGGTGCACCTACTGGAGCCGCAGCCGAGGCGAGTACTGGGTGAAGGGGGAGACATCGGGTCACCAGCAGTGGGTGCGCTCGGTCGCGCTGGACTGCGACGCCGACACCGTGCTGGTCCAGGTCGACCAGATCGGCGCCGCTTGCCACACCGGCGAGCGCACCTGCTTCGACGCCGACGTACTGCCCGCCGTCGTGGGGGTCCCGGGCGCTCGCACCTCGCCAGCCCCCTCAGCCACGTGACCACCGGCGTCCTGCTCCCGGGCCGGGAGGAGTTCGCCGCTTTGGCGCACGACTTTCCCGTCGTACCGGTGACCCGCCGGCTGCTCGCCGACGGGGAGACGCCGGTCGGCGCCTACCGCAAGCTGGCCGGCGGCCCGGGCACGTTCCTGCTGGAGTCAGCGGAGCACGGCGGCGTCTGGTCGCGCTACTCCATTATCGGTGTCCGCTCCGCCGCGACCCTGACCGAGGCCGGCGGGCAGGCGGTCTGGCACGGTCAGCGGCCGCCCGGCGTGCCCGCGGTCGGAGATCCGCTGGCGGTGCTGCGGGCGAGCACGCTCGCGCTGCGCGGAGCCCCGCTGCCCGGGCTGCCGCCGCTGTCCGGTGGCCTGGTCGGCTACCTGAGCTATGACGCCGTACGCCGGCTGGAGCGGTTGCCGTCGCTGGCGGTGGACGACCTGCATCTGCCGGAGATCGCCATGCTGCTGGCGACCGACCTGGCCGTGCTCGACCACGCCGAAGGCTCGGTGCTGCTCGTCGCCAACGCACTGCTGGGTCCGGAGCCGCAGCCGGCGGTAATCGAGGCGGCGTACGACGACGCGCTGGGTCGCCTGGACACCATGACCACCGATTTGGCCAAGCCGGCCGAGTCGACCGTGTCGACATTGGCCTCGGCCGCCCCGCCGGCTTACGTCGGTACGGCGCCGGCGGCCGGCTACCCGGCGGCGGTCGAGCAGGTAAAGGAGGAGATCCGGGCCGGCGAGGCGTTCCAGGTTGTGCTCAGCCAGCGGTTCGAGGTGGCGACGACCGCGCAAGCGCTCGACGTCTACCGAGTGCTGCGGGCCTCGAATCCCAGCCCGTACATGTACCTGCTCCGGTTCACCGACCACGACGTGGTCGGGTCCAGCCCGGAGGCTCTGGTCAAGGTGACCGCCGGCCGGGCGATGTTGCACCCGATCGCGGGCACCCGGCCGCGGGGCGCCACCCCGGAGCAGGACGCGGCGCTGGCCGCGGACCTGCTCGCCGACCCCAAGGAGCGCAGCGAGCACGTGATGCTCGTCGACCTTGGCCGCAACGACCTGGGCCGGGTGTGCGTCCCCGGCACCGTGGACGTGGTCGAGTTCATGTCGGTCGAGCGCTACAGCCACGTGATGCACATCGTGTCCACGGTGGTCGGTGAGGTCACCGCCGACCGGACGGCGTACGACGTGCTGACCGCCTGCTTCCCGGCCGGCACCCTGTCCGGCGCGCCGAAGCCGCGGGCGATGGAGATCATCGAGGAGCTGGAGCCGACCCGACGTGGGCTGTACGGCGGTGCCGTCGGCTACCTTGGCTTTGGCGGCGACTCCGACACCGCCATCGCCATCCGCACGGTCGTGCTGCGCGCCGGCCGGGCGTACGTGCAGGCCGGGGCCGGCATCGTCGCCGACTCCGACCCGGCGACCGAGGACCAGGAGTGCCGGAACAAGGCAGCGGTCGTGCTGCAGGCATTGGCCGCGGCCGAGTCGCTGCGCCGCGTCGGGTGAGCGGGGCCGCGCCGACGGCTGTCCGCCGGCAGTTGAGACGCGAGCTCGGGATCGCGGTAGCGCTGTGTCTGGCCGGCGCCGTCCTCGGCCTCGTCGCCGCCGGGCAGCCGTGGGCACACGTCACCGTTCGTCAGCCGCCGCCGTTGTCGCTGCTCACCGTGGCCCTGTCCGGGCGGGTGCTGGCGCCGCCGGCGGGCGCGGCTGCCCTGGTCGGCCTGGCCGGGGTGGTGGCGGTGGCGGCCGCCCGCGGCTGGGGCCGGGTGGCGCTCGGCGGTCTGCTGGTACTCACCGGGGCTGCGATGCTCGCCTCGCTGCCGGCCGTCAGTGGCGCTCGAGTGCGCGACTCCGCCGCCCTGGCGGAGCGAGTGCCGAACGCTGCCGCGGCCGGCTCGGCGGTCACGGTGACCTCCACGGCCTGGCCGGTCGTCGCCGCGGTCGGCGGTGCCCTGATCTTCGCCGCCGGAGCGCTCACGGTCTTCCGCGGTCGGCGCTGGCCCGCCATGAGCGCCCGGTACGACGCCCCGAGCGGAGCGGCGGCCAGCCGCACGTCCAGCTCGGCGGCCGTTGCCGGCGAGGCTGCCCAGTGGGACGCCATCGATCGCGGCGAAGACCCGACCACCTGAGGCGAGCTTGCTCCGCGGCTTCACCCGCCGTCGGCACTGTTTCGGGCCGCGACACGCCGTACCGGCCACACGGCCCTAACATGGCCCGAACTCCGTTGGCCGACGCCCTGGAGATGATCAGTAACGTACCGTGGTGGCGAGGGTGGTGGGTGATGGGCGAGAGCAGGGGTCTCGTGCTCGTGGTGGAGGACGAGAAGGCGATCGCCGACCTGGAGCGGCTCTACCTCAGCCGGGCCGGGTACGGCGTCCAGGTGGAGGCCGACGGCCGGGCCGGCCTGGCCGCGGCCCGCGCCCTGCACCCGGTCGCGATCATCCTGGACGTTGGGCTGCCGATTCTCGACGGCACCGAGGTCTGCCGGGCGTTGCGCGCGGACGGCGACTGGACGCCGGTGCTGTTCGTTACCGCCCGCGACGACGAGGTGGACCGGGTAGTCGGGCTGGAACTGGGTGCCGACGACTACATCACCAAGCCGTTCTCGCCGCGCGAGCTGGTGGCCCGGGTGAAGACGGTGTTGCGTCGCAGCTCCGGCGGTGGCGCCGCCGACGAGCGCGTCACCACCCTTGGCGAGGTGACGTTGGACCCTGCCCGTCGGCGGATGTTCGCCGCCGGGACCGAGGTGGCGCTGACCACCACCGAGTTCGACCTGCTGGCCTACCTGATGCGCCGGCCCGGCCGAGTGTTCTCCCGCGAGCAGTTGCTCTCCGAAGTCTGGGGGTACGCCGCGGCCGCCGGCACCCGCACCGTCGACGTCCATATCGCCCAGCTGCGGGCCAAGCTGGGCGCGGCCAGCCCAATTCGCACGGTGCGCGGCGTCGGGTACGCCGCCGACGGCTGACATGCCGCCGCGGCGCCATCGACCGGGCCTGGCGTGGCAGACCGCGCTGGCCACCACCGCCGTGGCCGCCGTCGCCGTGCTGCTCGCCGGGGCGGTGTCGTTCCCGCTGATCCGCGGGGCGGCGGAGTCCCAGGCCCGCGCCACGCTGGGCCGGCAGGCCGAGATCCTCGCCGGGGCACCGGGACTGCTCAGTCCGGCCAACCGCCGGATCGACCGGATCTTCACCCAGCAGAACATCCAGGTGGTCGTACTCACGGCAGCCGGGCGGGAGACCGGGGTGGCCGCTGGGGTGCTCACCGAGGCCGACCGGACGGCGTTGTCCGCGGACCAGCCGGTCTCTCGGGTGACCCGGTTGGGCGGGAACCGGGTGCTGGTCGAAGGCCGGGCGCTGGAGGCCGGCGGCGGCGTTGTGCTCGTCCAACGGGAGAGCGTCGTCGGCGGGGTCGCCGCCAGCGGCAGCCGGCGGATCCTGGTGGCGCTGCTCATCGGGCTGGCCGGCGCGGCGGTTGCCGGTGTCGTCCTCGCCCGCCGGCTGGCGCGGCCGCTGCAGCGCGCCGCGGCTGCCGCACACCGGCTGGCCGTGGGCGAGCGCGCCGTCCGGCTGACGCCGGCGGGTCCGGCCGAGGTGGCGGACGTGGCCGAGGCGCTCAACAGCCTGGCGGGCGCCCTGCAGACCAGCGAAGGTCGGCAGCGCGAGTTCCTGCTGTCGGTGTCGCACGAGCTGCGCACCCCGCTCACGGCGGTGCAGGGCTTCGCCGAGGCGCTCGCCGATGGGGTCACCACCGCCGACGAGGTCGCCCCCACCGCGGCGGTGATCCTCGCGGAGTCCGGGCGGCTGGAGCGGCTGGTGACCGACCTGCTGGATCTGGCCCGGCTCGGCGCCGACGACTTCCGCATCGACCTGGACGAGGTGGACCTGACCGAAGTGCTGCGGGCGGCCGGGACGGTGTGGGCAGCCCGGTGCGCCGACGAAGGCGTGTCGTTCACGCTGGAGACACCGTCGGCACCGCTGCCGGTCGTCACCGACCCCACCCGGCTGCGCCAGATCATCGACGGACTGGCGGAGAACGCGCTGCGGGTCACCCCGGCCGGCAGCCCGATCGTGCTGGCCGCCCGCGCCGATGGCGGCGACGCCGTGGTCGAGGTCTGCGATGGCGGTCCCGGTCTGACCGAAGACGACTGCCGCGTCGCCTTCGAGCGCTCGGCGCTGTATGACCGCTACCGCGGCGTACGCCGGGTGGGCACCGGCGTCGGTCTGGCCCTGGTCGCTGGGCTCGTGGCCCGGCTCGGCGGGACCGCGCTCGCCGACCGAGCGGCCGAAGGCGGAGCCCGCTTCACGGTGCGGCTGCGCCGCACTCCACTGGCCCCGGTTACCCCCGCGCCAGCGCCCCCACGCGCCGGCATCCATTAGCCCGGCGGTTAGCATCAAGTCCTTACCCCGGTGCGAGGGGAGACCTGGCGCGTGACGGTGCTCGACGAGATCATCGTCGGCGTCCGCTGCGACCTGGCCGACCGCGAGTCCGCGACGCCACTGGCCAGTTTGCGCCAGCGGGCCGCCCGGCAGGACCCCGCTCTGGACGCCGTCGCCGCGTTGCGCGCTCCCGGCGTGTCCGTCATCGCCGAGGTCAAGCGGCAGTCACCATCCAAGGGCGCGTTGGCGACCATCGCGGACCCCGGTGGTCTGGCCTGCGACTACGTGGCCGGCGGCGCGTGCGTCATCAGCGTGTTGACCGAACGACGTCGGTTCGGCGGCAGCCTGGCCGACCTCGACGCCGTCCGCGCCGCCGTGGACCTGCCGGTGTTGCGCAAGGACTTCGTGGTCTCGCCGTACCAGGTCTGGGAGGCGCGCGCCCACGGCGCCGACCTGGTCCTGCTCATCGTCGCCGCGCTGCCGCAGTCGGTGCTGGTCGGCCTGCTAGAGCGGGTGGAGTCCCTCGGGATGACGGCGCTGGTCGAGGTGCACGACGAGCCGGAGCTCGGCCGCGCCCTCGACGCCGGTGCCCGCGTCCTCGGGGTCAACGCCCGCAACCTGCACACCCTCGAGGTGGATCGCGAGGTGTTCGGCCGGCTGGCCCCGATGCTGCCGGACACCGCCGTCAAGGTGGCCGAGTCCGGCATCCGCGGTCCGCACGACCTGCTGGCCTATGCCGCCGCGGGCGCGGACGCGGTGCTGGTGGGGGAGTGCGCGGTCTCCGGCGGCCATCCCCGCCAAGCCATCGCCGAGCTGGTCACCGCCGGCGCGCATCCGGCCAACCGGGGAGACCCGCGGTGACGACCAGGACGCAGGTCGAGGCCACGGCCCCGGACGCCACCGTCGCAGTCGGCGGCGAGGCGACCCGGCCGGACGCCAGCGGCCACTTCGGCCCGTACGGCGGGCGTTTCGTCCCCGAGGCTCTGGTGGTCGCGCTGGACGAGCTGACCACGGCGTACGCCGACGCCCGCGCCGATCCCGCCTTCACCGGCGAGCTGGACCGGCTGCTGCGGACCTACGTCGGGCGGCCCACGCCGCTCACCGACGCCCGGGGCCTGGCCGAGCACGCCGGCGGCGCTCGGATCCTGCTCAAGCGTGAGGACCTGGCCCACACCGGTTCCCACAAGCTGAACAATGCGCTCGGCCAGGCCCTGCTCACCCGCCGGATGGGCAAGACGAGGGTGATCGCCGAAACCGGCGCCGGCCAGCACGGCGTGGCGACGGCCACCGCCTGTGCCTTCCTCGGCCTGGAGTGCGTGGTCTACATGGGCGAGGAGGACACCCGCCGCCAGGCGCTGAACGTCGTCCGGATGCGGCTGCTCGGCGCCACCGTCGTCCCGGTCAGCACCGGCTCGCGCACGCTGAAGGACGCGATCACCGAGGCGATGCGCGACTGGGTGACCAACGTGGAGACGACCCACTACGTGATCGGGTCGGTGATGGGGCCGCACCCGTTCCCGATGATGGTCCGAGACTTCCAGCGAGTCATTGGGGTCGAGGCGCGGGGACAGGTGCTCGATCTCGTCGGTCGACTGCCCGACGTCGTGGTTGCCTGCGTTGGCGGCGGGTCCAACTCGATCGGCATCTTCTCCGCGTTCGTCCCCGACGACGGGGTCGCGCTGCTGGGGGTGGAGGCGGCCGGCGACGGCGTAGCCACCGGTCGGCACGCGGCGACGATCGTGGGTGGCTCGCCCGGCGTGCTGCACGGCATGCGCACCTACCTGCTGCAGGACGACGACGGGCAGACACTGCCCACGCACTCGATCTCCGCCGGCCTGGACTACCCCGGGGTCGGCCCCGAGCACGCCTGGCTTTACGACACCGGCCGGGCCAGCTACCGGGCGGTGACCGACGCCTGGGCGATGGCGTGCTTCCAACGGCTGTGCGAGGCCGAGGGCATCATCCCGGCGATCGAGAGCGCGCACGCCTTCGCCGGCGCCTGCGACTGGGGCCGCGAGCAGGTGGCCGCCGGCCGGGAACCACGCGAGCTCGTCGTCCTGGTGAACCTCTCCGGCCGCGGCGACAAGGACGTGGACACCGCCGCCCGCTGGTTCGAGCTGCTCTCGGCCGAGGAGATCGCGGCCGCGGAGCTGGCGAAGGCCGCCGCGGACGACGAGGGCACCGGCTGGTGAGCGCGCTCGCGGACGCCTTCGCCGCTGCCCGAGCGGAGGGTCGGGCGGCCCTGGTCGGCTACCTGCCGGCCGGTTACCCGTCGTACGAGGGGGCCGTGGCCGCCTTCGCCGCCATGGTCGAGGCCGGGGTGGACGTGGTCGAGGTCGGGCTGCCCTACTCCGACCCGCTGATGGACGGCCCGACCATCCAGGAGGCCGTGGACGCGGCGCTGCGGACCGGCACCCGGACCGCCGACGTGCTGCGCACGGTGGCGGCGGTGGCGGCGACCGGCGTGCCCACGGTCGTCATGACCTACTGGAACCCGGTGGACCACTACGGCGTCGAGCGGTTCGCCGCGGACCTGGCCGCGGCCGGTGGCGCCGGGGCGATCACCCCGGACCTGTTGCCGGAGGAGGCCGCGGACTGGATTGCCGCCGCGACCGCGCGCCGGCTGGATCCGGTGTTCCTGGTGGCGCCGTCGTCGTCGCAGCAGCGGCTGCGCCGGGTCGCCGAGGTCACCCGCGGGTTCGTCTACGCGGCGTCGACAATGGGCGTCACCGGCGCTCGAGAGTCGGTGAGTAACCGGGCTGGCGAGCTGGTGGCCCGGGTCCGCGAAGTCACCGACCTGCCGGTTGCGGTCGGGCTCGGGGTGGGCAGCGGCGGTCAGGCCGCCGAGGTCGCGGCGTACGCCGACGGGGTGATCGTCGGTTCCGCTTTCGTCCGCCGGCTGCTGGACGCACCGTCCGAGTCGGCTGGTGCGGCCGCGGTGGGGGAGCTGGCGGCAGAGCTGGCGGCTGGCGTGCGCAGCGGCCGACCGGTGCTGACCCCCGACATCTGGCGGCGCAACCGGTGACGGTGCCGGTACCTGGCCGTACCGGATCAGCGCGCGCCGGATCATCGCTGCCATGGTGACGGCGTCGATCCCCAGCCCCGCTCGCGGGGTGTGGCACCTGGGGCCGGTCCCGATCCGGGCCTACGCGCTGGCCATCATCGTCGGCATCGTCGTCGCGGTCTGGCTGGGCGAGCGGCGCTGGGTCGCCCGGGGCGGACTGCCCGGCACCGTCGCCGACATCGCCACGATCGCGGTGCCGTTCGGGCTGGTCGGCGGCCGGCTCTACCACGTGCTCACCGACCCTGAGCTCTACTTCGGCCACGGCCGGCGCCCGATCGAGGCGCTCTACATCTGGCGGGGCGGCCTGGGGATCTGGGGCGCGGTCGCCCTCGGCGGCGTGGGGGCGTGGATCGGCTGCCGCCGCCGGGGCGCGGCGCTGGGTGCCTTCGGCGACGCCATCGCCCCCGGGATCGCGCTGGCGCAGGCCATCGGCCGGTTCGGCAACTACTTCAACCAGGAGCTGTTCGGCCGGCCGACGACGCTGCCGTGGGCGCTGCGGATCGACCCGGCGCACCGGCCGGTGGAGACGCCGGAGATTGGGCTCTACCACCCGACGTTCCTCTACGAGTCGCTGTGGGACGTCGGCGTCGCCGGGTTGGTGATCTGGGCCGACCGTCGGTTCCGGCTGGGCGCCGGCCGGGCGTTCGCGCTCTACCTGGCGGCGTACACAGCCGGCCGGGCCTGGATCGAGGCGCTGCGAATCGATCCGGCGAACCGCATCCTGGGCCTGCGGCTGAACGAGTGGACCAGCGTGGCGGTGTTCCTCGGCGCCGTCGCCTACATCTGGCTGCGCCGGGGCTCCGGTCGGGAGGAGACCGTCCAGCGGGTGCCGGTTGCCGCCGCGACGGACGGCGGCCCAGTCGCGCAGTCGTAGTCCCAGTCGCCCAATCGCAGTCGCAGTCGTAGTCGCCCAATCGCAGTCGCAGTCGTACGCTGGCGCCGTGAGCATGTCCGCAGACGCCGTCCCCGCGACCCCCGCGACCGGGGCGTCGGCCCTCTCCGGCGACGATGAGCACCCGATCGGTCACCGGCACCGCGACGTCACCGGCGGCTGGCTGCGGCCGGCGGTGTTCGGCGCGACCGACGGCCTGGTGTCGAACTTCGCATTGATCGCCGGCGTGGCCGGCGGCGGGGTGAGTGCTCACCAGATCGGCCTGACCGGCCTGGCCGGGTTGGTGGCCGGGGCGTTCTCGATGGCCACCGGCGAGTACACCTCGGTGGCCTCGCAGACCGAGCTGACTCAGGCCGAGATCGAGATCGAGAAAGCCGAGCTCAAGCGCTCGCCGCGGGCCGAGGAGGCCGAGCTCGCCAGCCTCTACATGAGCCGCGGTCTGGATGAGCCGTTGGCCCGCGAGGTGGCCCGCCAGCTCTCCGCGGACCATGAAACGGCCTGGCGGGTGCACACCCGCGAGGAGCTCGGCGTCGACCCGGACGACCTGCCGAGGCCGATGACGGCGGCCTGGTCCTCGTTCTGCGCGTTCGCCCTCGGGGCCCTCCTGCCGCTGCTGCCCTACCTGCTCGGCGCCCACTCCCTGCTGCCGGCGTTGCTGCTGGCCGGGCTCGGGTTGTTCGCCGCCGGCGCGTTCGTCTCCCGGTTCACCCGCCGAACCGCCCTCTCCAGCGGCGCCCGCCAGCTACTCTTCGGCGCCGCTGCGGCCGCGGTCACATATGCGATCGGCCACCTGGTCGGCGGCCGGCTCGGGTAGTCGCCCGGCGCGCGAGCCGCTGTCGGAGCCCCAATTGGGGAGACGCCCGAGCGCGTCGTAGGCTTCGCTTTGCGGTTCCGGCCGGCTCCCTAAGTCCGGTCGGTAACCGCTGTCCTGGCCCCACCGTGGCGGCCCTACGGCAGCCGCTGCGCCGCCGACACTGGCACATCGCTGCACCTCCTTCGGCCCTCACTTCCAGCCAACTCGCGACCCTCAGGACGGTTCCATGCTTGCAGGCACGCCCGCGCCGCAAGGTCTCTACGACGGTGGCCGGGAGCACGACGCATGCGGGGTCGCCTTTGTCGTGGACATGCACGGCCGCCGCAGCGCTGACCTGGTCGCCGCCGGGCTGACGGCGCTGCGCAATCTCGACCACCGCGGCGCCTCGGGCGCCGAGGTCGCCTCCGGGGACGGGGCCGGGGTTCTGACTCAGGTGCCGGACGAGTTCCTGCGGGCGGTGGCCGGGTTCGCGCTGCCCGACCCGGTGGCCGGCGCGGCGACGTACGCCGTGGGGATGGCGTTCCTACCCACCGACGACGCCGGCTGCTCCACGGCCGTCGAAAAGGTAGCAGCCATCGCCGCCGCCGAGGGGCTGCGGGTGCTGGGGTGGCGGGACGTGCCGACCGACCCGACCGACCTCGGCCCGACCGCCCGGTCGGTGATGCCGCGCTTTCGCCAGGTGTTCCTGGCCGGCGACCCCGCGGAACGTGGACCCGCCGAACCTGGCCCCACCGAACCGGGCGCTGCCGAGCCAGCCCTGGCCGGCGCCGCGCTGGAGCGGCGGGCGTTCGTGGTCCGCAAGCGGGTGGAGCACGAGGCCGGGCTCTACTTCGCCAGCCTGTCCACCCGCACCGTCGTCTACAAGGGGATGTTGACCACCGCGCAGCTGCGGCGGTTCTTCCCCGACCTGAGCGACCCCCGCTTCGCCTCCGCACTGGTGCTGGTGCACTCCCGGTTCTCCACCAACACCTTCCCGTCCTGGCCGCTGGCCCACCCCTATCGCTACATCGCCCACAACGGGGAGATCAACACCGTCCAGGGCAACCGCAACTCGATGCGGGCGCGGGAGGCGTTGCTCGCCAGCCACCTCATCCCCGGTGATCTGCAGCGGTTGTTTCCGATCTGTACGCCGGGTGCGAGCGACTCCGCCTCCTTCGACGAGGTGCTCGAGCTGCTGCACATGGGTGGGCGGTCGTTGCCGCACGCCGTCCTGATGATGATCCCCGAAGCGTGGGAGAACCACGCCGAGATGGACGCGGCGCGCCGGGCCTTCTACGAGTTCCACGCCACCGTGATGGAGCCCTGGGACGGCCCGGCCGCGGTGGCGTTCACCGATGGCACAGTGATCGGCGCCGTGCTCGACCGCAACGGGCTGCGTCCGGCGCGCTACTGGGTGACCAACGACGGCCTGGTGGTGTTGGCCAGCGAGGCCGGTGTGCTGGAGATCGACCAGGCCAGCGTGGTGGAGAAGGGTCGGCTTCAGCCGGGCCGGATGTTCCTCGTCGACACCGCCAAGGGGCGGATCGTCGGCGATGCCGAGATCAAGGCCGAGCTGGCCGCCGCGCTGCCCTACGACGAGTGGTTGCACGCCGGGCTGGTCCGGCTCGGGGACCTACCTGATCGCGAGCACGTGGTCTACAGCCACGAATCGGTGCTCCGCCGCCAGCAGACCTTCGGCTACACCGAGGAGGAGCTGCGCGTCCTGCTCACGCCGATGGCCCGTACCGGGGCCGATCCCATCGGCTCGATGGGCACCGACACGCCGGTTGCCGTGCTGTCGGAGCGGCCGAGGCTGCTGTTCGACTACTTCACGCAGCTCTTCGCCCAGGTCACCAACCCACCGCTGGACGCCATCCGCGAGGAGCTGGTCACGTCGCTGGCCGGCACCCTCGGCGCCGAGGGTAACCTGCTCGAGCCCTCGGCCGTCTCCTGCCGGCAGGTCGTGCTGCCCTTCCCGGTGATCGACAACGGCGTGCTGGCCAAGATCGTTCACATCAACCACGACGGCGACATGCCCGGCTTCGCCGCGGTGACGATCTCTGGGCTGTACGACATCGCCGGGGGCGGCGAGGCGCTTCGCCAGCGGCTGGAGGCCATCTGCCGGCTGGTCGACCAGGCGATCACAGAAGGTGCCCGGATCGTCGTGCTGTCCGACCGGGACTCCTCCGCCACCTTGGCGCCGATCCCGTCGCTGCTGCTGACCTCGGCCGTGCACCATCACTTGATCCGCGAGCGCACCCGGACCAAGGTGGCGCTGCTGGTCGAGGCCGGCGACGCCCGCGAGGTGCACCACGTCGCCCTGCTGATCGGGTACGGCGCCTCGGCGGTCAACCCCTACCTGGCCTTCGAGACCGTCGAGCACCACATCCGCCACGGTGCCGTGCCGGGGTTGGAACCGCAGCAGGCCGTCCGGCACTACATCAAGGCGCTGGGCAAGGGCGTCCTCAAGGTGATGTCCAAGATGGGCATCTCGACTGTCGCCTCCTACACCGGAGCTCAGGTCTTCGAGGCGATCGGGCTGTCGCAGGCGCTGGTGGACGAGTACTTCACCGGCACCACCAGCCGGCTGGGCGGCGTTGGCCTGGACGTGATCGCTGCCGAGGTCGCAGCCCGGCACGCCCGGGCCTACCCGGAGAACGCGACCGAGCTGGCGCACCGCGGTCTGGAGATCGGCGGGGAGTACCAGTGGCGGCGCGAGGGTGAGCTGCACCTAGTCAACCCCGAGACCGTCTTCAAACTGCAGCACTCCACCTGGTCCAAGCAGTACACGATCTTCAAGGAATACACCCGCGCGGTCGACGAGCAGTCCCTCCGGCTGGGCACGCTGCGCGGATTGTTCCAATTCCGGACCGGCCAGCGGCCACCGGTGCCGATCGAGGAGGTGGAGCCGGCATCGGAGATCGTCAAGCGGTTCTCCACCGGAGCCATGTCTTACGGCTCGATCTCGGCCGAGGTGCACGAGACGCTGGCGATCGCCATGAACCGCCTCGGTGGCCGGTCCAACACCGGGGAAGGCGGCGAGGACCCCGAGCGGTTCGTGCCCTTGCCCAACGGGGACTCCAAGCGCTCGGCCGTCAAGCAGGTAGCCTCCGGCCGGTTCGGGGTGACCAGCCAGTACCTGGTCAACGCCGATGACATCCAGATCAAGATTGCGCAGGGCGCCAAGCCCGGCGAAGGTGGCCAGCTGCCGGGCGCCAAGGTCTACCCGTGGATCGCCAAGACCCGCTACTCCACCCCCGGGGTCGGCCTGATCTCGCCGCCGCCGCACCACGACATCTACTCGATCGAGGACCTGGCCCAGCTCATCCATGACCTGAAGAACGCCAACCACCAGGCCCGGATCAACGTCAAACTGGTCGCCGAGGTCGGCGTCGGCACGGTCGCGGCCGGGGTGTCCAAAGCGCATGCGGACGTCGTGATGATCTCCGGGCACGACGGCGGCACCGGTGCCGCACCCCTGACCTCGCTCAAGCACGCCGGCGCGCCCTGGGAGCTCGGGCTGGCCGAGACCCAGCAGACGCTGCTGCTCAACAACCTGCGCGACCGGATCGTGGTGCAGGTCGACGGCCAGCTCAAGACCGGGCGGGACGTGGTCATCGGAGCGCTGTTGGGCGCCGAGGAGTTCGGCTTCTCCACCGCCCCGCTGGTGGTCAGCGGCTGCATCATGATGCGGGTCTGTCACCTCGACACCTGCCCGGTCGGGATCGCCACCCAGAACCCGGTGCTGCGCGCCCGGTTCGCCGGCCGGCCGGAGTTCGTCGTCACGTTCTTCCGCTACGTCGCCGAAGAGGTCCGCGAGCACCTGGCCGCCCTGGGCTTCCGCTCGGTCGCCGAGGTCGTTGGGCACGCGGAGCTGCTCGACACCCGGGAGGCGATCGATCACTGGAAGGCTGCCGGGCTCGACCTGGCGCCGATCTTCTACGTTCCCGAGATCGGGCCGGACGAGAGTCGCCACCAGCGGATCCCTCAAGACCACAGCCTGGACAAGGCGCTGGACAACACCTTGATCGCGCTCTGCGAGGGGGCGCTGCAGGACGGCGCCCCGGTCCGCCTCGAGCTGCCGGTGCGCAACGTCAACCGCACCGTCGGCACCATGCTGGGCGCCGAGGTGACCCGCCGGTACGGCGGTGACGGCCTGGCCGAGGGCACCATCGACATCACCTTCACCGGCTCCGCCGGGCAGTCGTTCGGGGCGTTCCTGCCGCGCGGGATCACGCTGCGGCTCGAAGGGGACGCCAACGACTACGCCGGCAAGGGCCTGTCCGGCGGCCGGATCGTCGTTCGGCCGCCGCACGAAGCCCGGTTCGCGGCCGAGCACAACATCGTCGCCGGCAACGTGCTGCTCTACGGGGCCACCGGCGGGGAGGCATTCTTCCGCGGCGTGGTCGGCGAGCGGTTCGCGGTGCGCAACTCCGGGGCTACCGCGGTGGTCGAGGGGGTGGGCGACCACGCCTGCGAGTACATGACCGGGGGCCGGGTGCTGATCCTCGGCCGGACCGGCCGCAACGTCGGCGCGGGCATGTCCGGCGGGATCGCCTACGTGCTCGACCTGGCGCCGATCCGGGTCAACCCGGAGATGGTGGACCTCGAGCCGCTCGACGACGCCGACCGCACGCTGGTCTGCGACCTGCTGGCCCGGCACCGGGCGGAGACCGGATCGGTGGTCGCCGAGGTACTGCTCGCCGACTGGGCGGCAGATCCGGCGACGGCCGGACGCTTCACCAAGGTCATGCCGCGCGACTACCGCCGGGTGCTGCTCGCCATCCGCGCGGCCGAGGAGTCCGGAGAGTCTGTGGAGGACGCAATCATGGCGGCGGCTCGTGGCTGACCAGACAGGCTTTCTCAAGTACTCCCGAGAACTGCCGCGACGCCGGCCGGTCGAGGTCCGGATCCAGGACTGGCGTGAGGTCTACGAGGACTTCCCGCCCGACCACGCCCGGACTCAGGCCGCCCGGTGCATGGACTGCGGGGTTCCCTTCTGCCACAACGGCTGTCCGCTGGGCAACCTCATCCCGGAGTGGAACGACCTGGTCTACCGGGACGACTGGCGGGAGGCGGCCGAGCGACTGCACGCGACGAACAACTTCCCGGAGTTCACCGGCCGGCTGTGTCCCGCGCCGTGCGAGGCAGCCTGCGTGCTGGGCATCAACGCCGACCCGGTGACGATCAAGCAGGTGGAGGTTGAGATTGCCGACCGGGCCTGGACGGAGGGCTGGACGGCGCCGCAGCTGCCGGCCGAGCGCACCGGCCGGTCGGTGGCCGTCGTGGGTAGCGGTCCCGCCGGCCTGGCGGCGGCCCAGCAGCTCACTCGGGCCGGGCACGACGTCACCGTGTTCGAGCGCGACGACCGCATCGGCGGCCTGCTGCGCTACGGCATCCCCGAGTTCAAGATGGAGAAGAGGGTGCTGGACCAGCGGATTGAGCAGATGCGGGCCGAGGGCACCGGGTTCCTGCCGTCCTACGAGGTCGGCCGCGACATCAGCGGCGACGAGCTGCGCACGGCGTACGACGCGGTGCTGCTCGCCGGCGGCGCGACGGTGCCGCGGGACCTGCCGGTGCCCGGCCGCGAGCTGACCGGCATCTATCCGGCCATGGACTACCTCGTCCCGGCCAACCGGGTGCAGGAGGGCGACCTGGCCGAGTCGCCGATCTCGGCGGCCGGCAGGGACGTGGTCATCATCGGCGGCGGCGACACCGGCGCCGACTGCCTGGGCACCGCCCACCGGCAGCGGGCGCGGTCGGTGACCCAGCTGGAGATCCTGCCGCGGCCGCCGGCACACCGGGCCGAGACGACCCCCTGGCCCACGTGGCCGCTGATGTACCGGACGACGAGCGCCCATGAGGAGGGCGGCGAGCGGGTGTTCGCCGTGAACACCGTGCGGTTCGTTCCCGGCGACTCACCGACCGGCAGCGGTGCCGTCGCTGGGCTGGTGCTGGTCGCCGTTGAGCAGCAGGGGTCCGACGGCCGGCCGACGTTCGTGCCGATCGAGGGCACGCAGCACGAGCTGCCGGCGCAGCTCGTGCTGCTGGCGATGGGCTTCCTCGGACCGCAGCGCACGGGTCTGCTCGAGCAGCTCGGGGTCGCGCTGGACGCGCGCGGCAACGTGGCCCGGTCGGCGGAGTGGGCGACCAACGTGCCGGGCGTCTTCGTCGCCGGGGACATGGGCCGCGGCCAGTCGCTGATCGTCTGGGCGATCGCCGAGGGCCGGGCCGCCGCGGCCGCGGTCGACCGCTACCTGGAGGCGGAGACGGCACTGCCGGCGCCCATCGTGCCGACCAGTCGCTGACCGAATGCCGGACAGTCCCGTGCTGGGCAGTCCAACGGCGGCTGCTGGAGCGGCGCCCAGGTACTGCTGGTGCAGAAGCGAACGGTGCAGCTGGCTCGGGAGC